>CAJXZI010000059.1 GCA_913063005.1 uncultured Halieaceae bacterium
GACTGTCTTAGAGCGGGAATACCCTTGCCTTGAGCGCAAGCAGAGGCGCTTTTAGCAATGGAAATAAAACCATAAGCACGAGTGACAACGCCCAGGATCACAGTAAGTCGCGCCTCTCCATTAAATCGAGTAGCAAAATTACACACTTCGCCAAGAACGTAGCGCCAGAACAACGCTGAATCCAAAAAGTTGAATCCAAAAAAAGCTAGGTAAAAAAAAGCCCGCATAAGCGGGCTTTTTCAATTCGGAGAGTCTGTATTCATTTCCGAATACTTACTTCGCCTCTTCCTCATCAGCGCCATCAGAAGCTTCGTTCGCAGGCTCACTCGATGTGTCGTCTGCATCAGTAACCGTTTCTTCTGCAGGTGACTCTTCTGCTGCGTCTTCCGTAACTTCGGCTTCAGCTACCGCTTCCGCAGTTTCAGTCTCAGCTTCAACCTCTGCTACAGGTGCTTCCTCTGCCACTTCCTCACCGCCTTCGGCAGCTTCGGCAACTTCGTCTTCAAGCAACTCTTTAATCGAGAGCTTGATACGACCGCGCTGATCAACGTCGAGACACTTAACCGTAACCTCTTGGCCCTCGGTCAAGTAATCGCTCACATTCTCAACACGCTCGTTGGCAATCTGAGAAATGTGTAGCAGACCATCTTTACCGGGAAGAATCGTAATGAACGCACCAAAGTCAACGATGCGTGCCACCTTACCTGTGTAAACCGCACCTACTTCAGCTTCCGCTGTGATAGCCATGATCATATCAACCGCCGCATCACGAGCGCTTTGGTTCTGACCAAAGACCTTCACCGTGCCGTCATCATTGATGTCGACGGTTGCACCAGACTCTTCTGTGATCTGGCGAATCGTCGCACCACCCTTACCAATAATGTCACGGATCTTGTCCGAATCGACCTTCAAGGTAACCATGCTGGGCGCGTTCTCTGAGGTGATTTCACGTGCGGAATCAAGAACGGCATTCATTTGACCCAAGATGTGTAGTCGCGCATGTAAAGCCTGTTCCAGCGCTACTTCCATGATCTGCTCGTTGATACCTTCGATCTTGATATCCATCTGAAGTGCCGTAACACCTTCAGCGGTACCAGCCACCTTAAAGTCCATATCGCCGAGGTGGTCCTCGTCGCCAAGGATATCCGTCAGTACCGCAAACTGATTTCCCTCTTTGACAAGACCCATAGCAATACCGGCAACAGGTGCTTTCAAGGGCACACCAGCAGCCATCATTGCCATTGAACCAACGCAGACAGAGGCCATCGAGCTCGAACCATTTGATTCAGTGATCTCTGAAACGACACGGATGGTGTAAGGGAACTCGTCCTCGGTTGGCAGCACAGCAGCTAAACCACGACGTGCAAGGCGACCGTGACCAATTTCACGACGGCCTGTCGCACCGATACGACCCGCCTCGCCTACTGAATAGGGCGGGAAGTTGTAGTGCAGCATGAAGGGGTCGCGACGTTCACCTTCCAACGCATCGATAATTTGCGCATCACGCGTCGAGCCCAGTGTTACCGCGCCAATTGCCTGAGTTTCGCCACGAGTAAACAGCGAAGAACCGTGAGCATTGTCGAGCACGTCAACTTCGCAAGCGATCTGGCGTACTGTGCGACCATCACGACCATCGATACGCGGCTCGCCCGCAAGAATGCGCTGACGAACGATGCGCTTCTCAAGCGCTTTAAATTCGTCCTTGATGTCGTCTGCCGACGGACCTTCTTCTGTTGAAAGCTGCTCAACAACCGCATCGCGAACCTGGCCTACACGCTCGTAGCGCGCTGCTTTCTCAGTGATTCGATAAGCTTCGCCGAGGTCAGCGCCTGCTGCCGCCTCAACTTGTGCACGGAGCTCCTCGTTGACGTCTGCTGGAGACCAATCCCAACGTGGCTTGCCAGCTTCTTCAACAAGCTCGTCAATTGCTTTGATAACCGTCTGCATCTCCTGGTGTGCAAACAGCACCGCACCCAACATCTGATCTTCCGACAGCTCCTTAGCTTCCGATTCAACCATCAACACCGCGTCGCGCGTACCGGCAACGACCATATCGAGTTTGCTGCCTTTTAAAGCTGCATAACCGGGGTTCAATAGGTAACCGTCAGCCTCGGTAAAACCAACGCGAGCGCCACCGATAGGCCCGTTGAATGGGCAACCGGAAATAGCCAGCGCCGCTGAGGTACCAATCATTGCAGGGATATCTGGATCCGTATCCAAATCTGCTGACATCACTGTACAGACTACCTGTACTTCATTCATAAAGCCGTCAGCAAACAGTGGACGGATAGGACGGTCGATCAACCGCGATGTCAGTGTTTCCTTCTCACTGGGTCGTCCCTCACGCTTGAAAAAGCCACCGGGGATTTTGCCAACCGAGTAGGCCTTCTCGATGTAATGAACCGAGAGTGGGAAGAACGCCTGTCCTGGCTTCTCTTTTTGTTCAGCTACGACTGTGCAAAGCACAGACGTTGTGCCCATGGTCACCATAACGGCACCAGAGGCCTGGCGCGCGATACGGCCAGTTTCCAGCGTGACTTCTTGGCCACCGTACTGGAAGGTTTTTGTAACTACATTCACTTAACTATCTCCAAAATAAATCGGCCGGCATAAAGCCGGCCCCAAGTCGTTTTTATCGGCGCAAGCCAAGACGCTTAATCAATGATGCGTATCGACTGGTGTCCTTGCGCTTCAAGTAATCCAACAGTTTACGGCGCTGGTTAACCATGCGAATTAGACCACGACGTGAATGGTGATCCTGCGCATGCTCTTTAAAGTGCTGCTGTAATTGCTCAATGTTTGCGGTCAACAAAGCGACCTGAACTTCCGGTGAACCTGTGTCACCCTCTGACTGCTTGTAATCTTCTACGATTTGAGCCTTTCGTGCTGCATCTAGTGCCATGATATTTCTCCAACCTGCGTTACTCGACGCCCACCCGTGCAGGTTTACAGGGGGGTTGATTAATGACTGTCAACAAACAGTCGTTTCGGAGCGACACGTCCATCATCGAGCATTTCGCCAATGCCCAAAAACGGACCTCCCGCTTCAGCGACGCGCACCATACCATTTAGCGGCGCATTTCGCACTACTACAGCCTGCCCTTGTTTTAGGTAGAAAGCCGCAGAATCAGTGACCTCAACGCGCGGCAGGTGATCAACTGCCAGCTCGGGATCCAATAAAAATTGATCTAAGGCAGCTGGCCCCTCGGCTTGGGCTAATTTCGTCAACGTGTCTAGGCTAATGGCCTGCGCCAAGCTGAAAGGTCCTGTCGCCGTTCGCCGCAAAGCGCTCATGTGGCCAGGGAAACCCAGCGATGCAGCGACGTCTTCGGATAGTGTCCTGATGTAAGTACCTTTGCTGCAGAGAACATCAACCGTCGCCTCTGCGCGCACACCGGGCTGAAAGTGCTGTAAATCGATCGATCTAATCGAAACAGATCGGCTCTTTCGCTCAACCTCTTTACCTTCTCTCGCAAGCTTGTAGAGAGGCTGACCGGCAACCTTTAAAGCTGAATACATTGGTGGGACCTGCTCAATGTCGCCGACAAATTCAGTCAGCGCTTGGCAAATGGTGCTCTCGGTCAATTCGCTAGCATCAGACTCCGCGATGACCTCCCCCTCACTGTCACCAGTGGTGGTGCGGGCGCCAAAGCAAAACTTGGCTTGATACGCCTTGTCTGAGTCCAATAGATACTGGGAAAGCTTCGTTGCTTCACCAAGACAAATAGGAAGCACACCGCTCGCGAGAGGGTCTAGGTTACCTGTGTGGCCGGCTTTTGCTGCACCAAACAGGTGACGAACACGTTGCAGCGTTTGATTTGAAGAAGGACCAACCGGTTTATCGAGGACAATGATTCCAGTAACAGGCCGGCCTTTACGACGCCGCCCCATTCAGTCCTCGTTAGTCTCGTTTTGTTGGATGTGACGCGCGTCCGAAGCCCTTGCTTTGTCCAGCAAGTCCTCCATATGCCTGCCACGCCCAACGCTTTCATCGAACTTGAACGTTAATTTTGGCACGGTACGAAGACTGGAGTCCTTCGCTATTTCGGTTCGAAGGAAGCCCGCAGCTCTATCGAGGACACGCGTGACGTCTGCAGCCGCCTCTTCATTCTCAACGCCAAGCTTTGTGTAATAAACCTTGGCGTAGCGGAGGTCGCGACTCACGTCCACCGCTGTGATGTTGACGAACTCGGCACGCGGATCGCGGACGCTGTGCAACAAAAGCTTTGCGAGCTCCTGCTGCAGGTAATCGGCAACGCGTTCTGTGCGACTGTACTCTTGCGGCAAATCAGTACCTTATTGTCTAGAGCGAACGCGCAACTTCATTGACGTCGTAAACCTCAATGAGGTCGCCGACCTTAACGTCCGTATAGTTCTTCACACCGATGCCGCATTCCATACCGTTGCGAACCTCGCTCGCGTCGTCTTTGAAGCGGCGTAGAGACTCGAGCTCACCTTCGTAAATCACGATATTGTCACGTAACACGCGGATGGGCTTCGAGCGGAACACGGTACCTTCAGTAACCATGCAACCCGCAATGAGTCCAAATTTCGGCGATCGGAAAACGTCTCGCACTTCTGCGATGCCCACGATTTCCTCGCGCAGCTCCGGCGATAGCATGCCAGAAAGCGCCGCTTTCACATCGTCGATTATGTCGTAGATGACATTGTAGTAACGAACCTCAACACCCTCGTTCTCCGCCATACTGCGGGCCTTCGTATCGGCACGCGTATTGAAACCGAAAATGACGGCATTACTGGTCATGGCAAGCGATACATCAGTTTCAGTGATACCACCGACACCGCCTGCAACCACGTTCACCTTGACCTCTTCGTTACCGAGGTCCGACAGCGAGGACTGTAGGGCCTCGAGTGAACCACGGACATCCGCTTTGATAACAATGTTGAGCGTTTGGACCTCGCCAGCGGTCATGGTCTCGAACATATTGTCGAGCTTGGCGGCCTGCTGTCGTGCGATCTTACTCGAACGTTGCTTCTCCTGGCGGAAGTCGGCAATCTCTCTAGCACGCTTCTCGCTCTCGACGGCCACAAAGGGGTCGCCCGCATCCGGTGTACCGTCAAGACCCAGAATTTCAACAGGGATACTCGGACCGGCCACTTTAATAGGCTGACCGTTTTCATCGAGCATCGCTCTAACGCGACCGTACTGCAGCCCCGCCAAAACAATATCTCCCTGATTCAGCGTGCCCTGCTGTACCAAAAGCGACGCCACGGAACCGCGGCCGCGATCGAGTCGCGACTCGATTACGAGACCACTCGCAGGGACATCTGCTGGCGCTTTGAGCTCCAGCAGTTCTGATTGAAGAAGCAGCGCTTCAAGCAGGGTGTCGATACCTTCACCCGTGTGCGCAGATACGGGAATAAACTGCGTATCACCACCCCAATCTTCTGGGATAACCTCTTTGGCTGCGAGCTCATTTTTAACACGATCAGGATCAGCACCCTCTTTATCCATTTTGTTAATGGCAACAACCAAAGGCACACCCGCGGCACGCGCGTGCTGAACGGCTTCCTCGGTCTGTGGCATAACACCGTCGTCGGCCGCCACGACAAGAATGACGATATCTGTGGACTTCGCACCGCGTGCACGCATCGCAGTAAACGCCGCGTGCCCAGGTGTGTCGAGGAAGGTAATCATCCCCTGATCAGTTTTCACGTGATAAGCACCAATGTGCTGGGTAATACCGCCGGCTTCGCCGACAGCAACCCGCGAACTCCTTATATAGTCCAGGAGCGATGTTTTACCGTGGTCTACGTGGCCCATTACCGTCACAACCGGCGCTCGAAGCTCAGGCGTACCCTCGTGACTCGCTAGTGACTCCTCGAGCTGGTCTTCCAACTCGTCGTCGGACTTCAATTTAATTCGGTGACCCAGCTCTTCGACAACAAGGCTCGCCGTATCCTGGTCCACCATCTGATTGATTGTCGCCATCACACCAAGCTTCATAAGCTCTTTGATGACAACACCGGCCTTAACCGCCATTTGCTGTGAAAGGTCGCCCACACTGATATTTTCTGGAAGCTCCACATCGTAAATGATCTTCTCGGTTGGCTGTTCAAAAGCATGCTCGTTTTGAGAATCCCCTGCTCGTCTGCGCTTACCTCCGCGCCCTCGGCCCATTCCCGACTCCGCAGCTGCGATGTCGTTTAACGAAAGATTGTGGCCACGCTGCTTACCGCGAGCACCTGACATATTCGAGCGATCAAGTCGTCCTCGGCCTGGCTTGCTGCGCCGGCTATCATCGGACTCGCGCCCACCTGCTGGTTTAGGTGCCTCATGAAGCCGCTTCGGACGCTTGTCAGTCTGCGTTGCGGCAGCCTTCTCCGCCGCAGCTGCTTTTTGAGCCGCTTCCTGCTCAGCCTTTTTCCGCTCTTCCTCAGCCTTGCGAGCGGCAACGGCCTCGTCGAGCTTTCTCTGGCGCTCTTCTTCCTCGGTACGTCGGCGCGCTGCCGCACGCTGACGCAGTATCTCAGGGTCCAGATTACGCGGATCTTCCTCGACTTCAGGCTCAGGTTGAACCTCTGGCTCTGGAGCTTCTGCAACTTCCTCAACGACTGGCTCTTCTACAACGGGCTCTGGCTCAGGGGTCACTTCCTCGACAACAGGTGCAACGGGCTCTGGCGCGGCGATGACTTCTGCTTCCGCAGCAACCTCTGGCTCCACCGCTTCAACTTCCGGCACTTCCTCAACTTCGGGTCGCTTTACGTAGGTGCGCTTCTTTCGCACCTCAACATTGACTGTGCGCTTGCCTGCGCTTCCACCCGTCTTAAGCGTGCTTACCGACTTACGCTTGAGCGTGATTTTACGGGGCGCTTCGTCCGTACTGCCGTGACTGCGCTTAAGATGCGAGAGCAGTGTGCGCTTGTCATCATCCGACACAGTCTCATCGGCCTTTTTGTGGGGCAATCCCGCGTCCTTCATCTGCGACAGCAGTTTTGCCGCGTCGGTGCCTACGGTTTTTGCCAACTGCTCTACGGTTACTTCAGCCATTTTGTTTCTCTCTAATCTCGCTGTTGATCGTCTACCCTGCTGATATTCAGCTCAGTTAGGCAGTCTCTCCCTCTTCCGCAAACCACGGTTCGCGAGCAGTCATAATGAGCTCAGCAGCCCATTCTTCGGTCATTCCTTCGATCTCCATAAGCTCGTCAACACTTTGCTCTGCGAGATCTTCCATCGTGATGACTTCCATGCTCGCGAGAACATAAGCGAGCTGCTTGTCCATACCGCGCATCTCAAGCAGGTCTTGCGCCGGCTCGTTGGCGCCGAGCTCTTCCTCAGAGGCAATCGCCATCGTGAGCAAAGCGTCTTTGGCTCGAGCACGGAGCTCTTCAGCGATATCCTCATCAAAACCTTCGATATCAGCCATCTCTTCCAATGGCACGTAAGCGACTTCTTCGACGGTTGTGAAACCCTCTTCGACCAAGACAGCTGCCACATCCTCATCGACATCCAAGGCCTTCATAAAGGTCTCCATGACCTCGCCTGCCTCGGCTTCTTGCTTCTCGATTGCCTCGTCAGTGCTCATGACGTTGATCGTCCAACCCGTCAAGTCAGAGGCCAAACGAACGTTTTGACCCCCGCGACCGATCGCCTGAGCGAGGTTATCCTCTGCGACGGCAACTTCCATAGTGTTGCTGTCCTCGTCAACAACGATCGATTCCACTTCCGCAGGCGACATCGCGTTGATGACCAACTGCGCGGGGTTGTCGTCCCATAGAATGATGTCGACACGCTCCGTATCGAGCTCATTGGATACCGCCTGCACGCGTGAACCACGCATACCAACACAGGCACCAACCGGGTCGATTCGTTGATCACCCGTCTTCACAGCAATTTTAGCTCTCGAACCTGGGTCGCGTGCGGCAGAACGGATCTGAATAACGCCCTCTGAAATCTCTGGCACCTCAATTTTGAAAAGCTCGATGAGCATTTCTTTGCATGCGCGAGACATGATCAGCTGAGGACCACGTGCTTCCTCATTGATCTCTGTAAGAATCGCACGAACACGATCGTTCATACGGAAAGTTTCTCGACCTACGAGCTCTGAGCGAGGCAGCAGACCTTCAGCATTGTTTCCAAGGTCTAGGATAATGTTGTCACGGGTCACTTTCTTCACAGTACCGGCCAGCAGTTCACCCATCCGATCCTTGTAAAGATCTACCACTTGCGCGCGCTCAGCCTCGCGGACGCGCTGAACAATGACCTGCTTTGCAGTCTGCGCTGCAATGCGGCCAAAGCCCACGTTCTCGATTACCTCTTCGTGAACATCGCCCGGCCGGAGGTTTTCATCAACCTCAATCGCTTCTTCGGTGGTAAATTGCGTGCCAAGCAACGCCAGCTCGGTATCAGGAACAACCAGCCATTTCCGCTTAGTGACGTAGTCACCTGAGCTTCGATCGATAACAACTTCGATGTCTGACTCTTCCTCGTACCGCTTTTTTGTCGCAGTAGCGAGTGCCAGCTCAATAGCTTCAAAGATAATGTCTTCGGAAACGCCTTTTTCGTTTGAAACGGCTTCAGCGACCATCAAAATTTCTTTGTTCATTCCCTATGTCTCACTGTGATTGTCGAGGACGGCATCGCCCTCTTTAACGCTTTCGTTTAATTCTGTAACTGCGGCAGGTCTCGCACGCGCAATCCACTCTGGCGTTGGCTGTACGCGAGCCCTATCTATGCTGCTCAGCGGCAGCAAATACTCGTGCTTGTCGACCCGTACAATGATGTCATCGCCGTCAAACCCTAAAAACCATCCCCGAAACTTTCGCCTTCCCTCAAACGGAAAGCGCAGCTTCACCTCTATAGGCTGCTCTTCGTACGCTGAAAATTGCTCGCGCTTGAACAGCAGTCGATCAATCCCTGGAGAAGACACCTCGAGCGTGTATTCACCAACGAAGGGATCCTCAACATCCAGCACACCCCCTAAGTGGCGGCTAACCGAGGCACAATCGTCTACCGTAACGCCTTGGTCCTTGTCGATATAAACTCGCAACGTCGGCCTACGATTCGGGCTAAGCAGCTCTAAGCCCCACAGCTCGTAGCCCAACATATCGACTGTCGGTTCGAGCATGGTGAGCAACTGGCTCTCTTTACCACCCATCGTATTCATCGCCGTCCTCGGCAAATTTCAGACACAAAAAAGGCCCATACAAGGGGCCTCAAAAGCAGCGCTAAACCATCGCGCTATGTTGGTAGCGGGGGCCGGATTTGAACCGACGACCTTCGGGTTATGAGCCCGACGAGCTACCAGGCTGCTCCACCCCGCATCAAGTCTTTGCAATGCCCCTTGTTCCGACGCTGGTATCGTCGAAGGCACGCTCACAGCACCAACGGCACTGCAACTAAGGGGCCGGAGTCTAGGGATTCCCCACTAACCCGTCAAGGGAGAAACCCAGAAAAACACCAGTATTTGGGGTCCCAGTGCCACTTAGCCGAGAATTTGATCACATCAACCAATCCCGACTCGCCACACACCCTGAAAGAGAATGAGCAGCGGTGACCGCATCTATGATCGCCAGCTCGACTGCTCTAGCCGCCGCCACACCAATCGAATTGAGGCTGGAGGCAGAATTCAAGGCCTCACCTGCATTTTGGAGGGCAGAAGCAGTAGATACGGCAAAGAGCGTGTCTCCATCAAATTGCGTGTGGACAGGCCGTATCTCTCGGGCAACGCCATCGTGTGCCATTTGAGCGACTTTCTTCAAATCAGCTTTTGATAGTGACGCATCGGTAACGACAA
>CAJXZI010000060.1 GCA_913063005.1 uncultured Halieaceae bacterium
CCCGCTAATCTCACGCCAGTCCCATCTTGACGGCTTTGCTCTATCCGGTTTGTCACCGATTGATATGCTGGAGTGTCAAAAAAAACGACGTAATAGCCGTATACGAGCACGCATGGCAAAGGTACAACTCGAAGGGAACCAGACCAACGGTTACCGACTCACCGTTGATGGCGCCCCCTTCTACGTAAAAGGTGCGGGGCTCGAGTTCGGCCACTTGGAATCCCTAGCAAAGGCGGGTGGCAACACCTTCAGGACATGGCGTGTCGACAACGGTGAGCGCGACGTCATCGACATTCTCGACGAGGCCGAAACGCTTGGACTCAAAGTCTGCATGGGACTCGATATTGCTCGGGAGCGTCACGGCTTCGACTATTCGGATCAAGACGCGGTAAATACCCAGAACGACCAGATGATGGAAGACGTGATCCGTCTAAAAGATCATCCGGCGCTCCTCATGTGGGGCCTCGGTAACGAGCTCAATCTGCGAGCCAAAAACCCGCGCGTGTGGGACGCGATCGAAGACTTAGCCCAAAGAATCAAAGACGTAGACCCCAACCACCCCGTAACGACAATGTTAGCGGGGATTGATGCGCCGACTATTAGCGCAATAGCCGAACGCGCCCCTTCCCTAGATTTCCTCTCCTTTCAAATTTACGGAGAGATCGATCATCTACCAGACATTCTCAGAAAGGCAGGCTACGCTGGTCCCTATCAACTCACCGAGTGGGGACCCACAGGGCATTGGGAGAGCCCTGAAACAGACTGGGGCCGACCCTTTGAGCCTTCAAGTACTCAGAAAGCACACGACATAGCGCGGCGCTATAAAGAAATCATCTTGGCTGACAAACATTGCTGCCTCGGCGCCTACATCTTTTTGTGGGGGCAGAAGCAGGAGCGCACACCTACTTGGTACGGCATGTTCTTGGAAAGTGGTGAGCGGACTGAGGCTGTCGACGTGATGGAGAAAGCGTGGACCGGTCATGGTCCGCAGGCAGCAGCACCGCAAATTAAGTCCCTTTCACTTAACCACAAAGAAGCGCCAACAAGTGTAAAGGCGAGTAGTAACGAAAGACTGAGTGCTGAGGTCGGAGTCCTCGGTGCCAACGACGTGCTTATCTCATGGACAGTACGCGAAGAGGTTCCTACCGAATTGCAGAGCGATGGCGGAGACTTTGAGCCAACACCACCGGTGATCGAGAGCCTGGTAGGGACTCACAGTAAAACCTTTGAGTTTCAGATCTCACAGCCTGGTGAATATCGCCTCTTTTGCCAGGTCGATACGCCACATCACAGCAGCGCTGTTACCAATATCCCTTTTCTCATTAAGTCTAAAACTAGAACACTCGCGAGGCTTTTCAACCTGTTCGGAAAGAAATCCGCATGAATACCGATACACTCTCGACCACACATGAATCCTCCGTTAGCCCAGCATTGATGGGCAGTACGCAGATTCCACTTACGCAGAAGATTGCGTTCGGCGTCGGCATGCTTGCCAACCAAATGTTCCCCGCCGCACTGGGAATCTTCATGGTCATCTTGGTCCAAAGTCTGGGAATGAGCCCTATTTTGTGGGGTCTGATTTTCTTTCTCCCGAAACTGGTCGACGCATTGACCGATCCGCTCATGGGTTACATCTCGGACCGATTCGAATCGCGCTGGGGCAAACGACGTCCTTTTATTTTTATCGGCGCCATTGTTGCGGGCCTTTCCTACATTGCGATGTGGCAGCTCTCGGCCGAGGACAGCCAGCTCTATAATTTCTGGTACTTCCTCGGTTGGTCCATCATTTTCTTCATCGGCATGACCATCTTCAGTGTCCCCTATGTCGCCATGGGCTACGAGATGAGCAGTGACTACCACGAGCGTACGCGACTTATGGCCGTTGCCCAGTGGATTGGCCAGTGGGCATGGGTCATTGCACCCTGGTTTTGGATTATTCTTTACGACCCGAACTGGTTCGAGTCTGCAACCGAGGGCGCCCGCACGCTATCGATTTACGTAGGCCTTGCATGCATGGCTATGGCGATGGTGCCTGCCATCTTCTGTCACTCGATTGAGACAACTACCGCCGAAGATAGCGCACCGTCAGGTAGCGTGGCTGACACCTTCCGGGAGCTCCTTCACGGCATCGTGATTACCCTGAAAAACAAACCTTTCCAGCGGATCTGCACTGCGACATTTTTCATTTTCAATGCTTATAACTGCGTCGCCGGTTTTGCGTTTTTTATTATCGTCTACTACATGAACGGTGGTGACCCAGCGGCGGCCGGGAGTTGGCCCGCACTATTCGGCAGTGTTTCAGCGCTCTGCACCTGCTTCCTCGTTATCCCTATCGTAAACTGGATGTGCCAGCGTTACGGGAAGCACAAGACGTTTCTCATAACCCAGTCGATGTCGCTGGGGGGCTATGCCATGTTCTGGTGGAGCTTTACGCCTGAAAATCCCTACTTAATGTTCGTTCCCATTCCTCTCTTCGTGTTCGGTATTGGTGGCTTGTTCACGATCATGATGTCGATGACCGCCGACATCTGCGACTTGGATGAGCTCGAGACCTTCGAGCGGCGAGAGGGATTGTTCGGTGCAATTTACTGGTGGATGGTGAAATTTGGCGCAGCGTTCGCAGGTTTGTTAAGCGGCCTCATTCTAGCATTAGTAGGATTCGACCAAACTGTCACAGTACAGACGGATGAAGCGCTGGCGGGTCTTAGAGCTGCCTTTATTATCGTCCCCGCCACTGGAACGCTCATCGGCATATGGGCCATGTGGAACTACGATCTCAACGAAGAGCAAGTGAGAGCTATTCGTTCAGAATTAGATGCGAGGCAAAGCGCTTGATTGGAACAAAGCTCTGACATTGCCGACGGTCAGCTCGACAATCAATCGACAAAGTAAGTATTAAAAGAAAGCCCGCGGCAGCGGGCTTTTTTATTGACTGGTCATTGGCTTCAGCAGACAGGAAGCGTCAGTCCATCACGCGCTCAACACGCACATCGACGCGAGCATACCGCCCGTTCTTTTTGAAAAGCGCTTCAGATTGCTCCGCTGTCAGTACATTCCCCGTGACGGACTCGGTGCCACCATTTTGGGTGTGCAGAGTGATTGACGCTGACTCGCCCATCTTCATTACCACAGGCACCTGACAGTACGTGAAGCACAGCTCTCCTGTCTTCAGCGCTACCTCTTGCGAAGCGCCCGTTACATCAAAGTAGCGCAGGGTCGCAGCCGAATCGAGGAACTCTGATTTACGGAGAACAGTCGGCTTGAAGCTAACGCAAGCGTCCGCCACTTCCACACCCAACTCGAGCAGGCGGGTAAGCACCTCCTCTTTAACCTGACCTGTCATACCAGGCTGTCTAGCACCTGCAAAATCCGGAGTATGCGAATAAGGATCGGTGGGGAATGCGCCATAAACATCGGGGGTTTTGTTGAAGCCAATGCCCTCACGTACGTCGTAGTAGGCGGCCTTCAACCCTGCGACCACCATTTCCGATGCTCCCGCTGCCTCAGCACGCTTCACTGTTTCCATCACAGCGAGAAGTAGCTTTGAAACCATGTGCCAATAAATGGATCCAAGCCCCTCGTAAGCGTACATGCCACCCGAGCGACCAGTAAAATTGGCGCAGTCGAATAACTCGGAGAATAAGTTCTCGATGCCGTTGCCCTCGGCCGAGACGTCCTCCGCATAGCCCTGCTCCGCCATTTTGGCGAGCTCCGCAGCGACTGACGCTGTGTTGTTGAATTTGCCTGCGAAGTAGACCTGGCCCGTCTGATCCCTCTCTACTAGGTCGGTATTGCCACTTTCGAGGAGCGTGGTCATCAGCTTTGAAGACGCCACAAACTCGGTGGGCACTAAGTTACGCTCCATAAAACGCGGTAAATGCCTATTGGGGTACAGCAAATAAGAATGCTGGCGCTCTGTGTAGAGCGACGATGCTCGCAATGTTTTCAGTAGCGACAGAGACTCCTCCGCCTCAAGCAGCTCGGAACTCAGAACTGCCACCTGCCCTTCCAACATCTCATACAGATACCTAATTTCGACACCGCTATCGCTCACAACAATCCGGTTGTACGCGTGGTAGAGACCATCTTCGCGCCGATTCGAGCGAATACTGATTGCACTTATATCGCGAGCACGCGATAGACAACCGACGATACTAGAGAGTGCAACAGATCGTTTTTCGGCAGAGAAACCTTTCTGGTAAATACGATTCCGATATCGCTCAGCCGCGGTGCCAAGCGCTTCCATCACATCCTTTCGAATAGCATCCGACACAGGGCCCGACGCGATTGAGCCTTGCTGTGTTTCCAGCACTGCAACCACCTCGGCCATGAAGTCAGCCACCTCGTTAGAAAGCGAGACAGACTCCTGCTCCAGCTCGGCAAAAATCGGAACAATTTTGTTTAGGAAACGGTGGAGATAGCACAAGGTTACAACTGAGACTCCGGTACCAACCAAAGCATTGTTCGCATCGTTCCACTCGGGTCGTTGGGTATTCATCCAGATCCCAGCATCGGGGACAAAATTGGCGATCTTTGACAGTAGCGTCACCAAGATCTTCTCCGCGAGGTTGACCTGGTAAACCCCTCCCGTTGGGTCTGGCATCAGTCGGCCATCTGCACCCATTGCCTCAACACGCGCATCGATCTCTCGATCGAGCGCCTCATCAAACTCGATGGTGTCGTAGGGATCACTCAGGATGCTGGCGTATGACTTAATGCGGTAGGGCACATTCGCATAGGCAAACGCTTCGCTGAACATCATCGACTTCAATGCAGCCGGGTTGTGCGCAACCGACTGCTCAATAAGCTTGAGGAGGTAAATAAGCTGATGATCACCCCAGTAACCAATATTTGCCCAAGGGTTTTCGGGTTCTGGTCGCTCCCAATCGATGCCTTGCCGGGTAATCCGATATGGGTTGTAACCATCAGCAGTGGTCGCGTTCACGAACTTTGAAATCATGTTCGCGCCAAAGCACGGGATCGATGAACTTAGCGCTTCCCAATTCTGAAAGATATCGCGCCAGTTGCCCTCGTAGTTCAGCAGCTTGGCGCCCTTCTCGTCTTTCACCTTAATCGCAAAGCGATTCCAAGGGCGTGAAGGGTCACCATGACGACGACTAAAGCTTAGAGGCAAATACTCCCGACATAACCGCTCTAGCTGCCTATCAGCGTTATTCGCCAAGGCCGCTTCGAGCTCGTGGTAGGTCAGGCTGTCCGGTAACGCCTCAAAAAAAGCGGTATTGGCATCAAACACCGAAACGTTCCAATCAGCACAGAACGATGCCAAATCGCGTTTCTCGATCGCGTAGTTATCGATGAACAAGCCACCACGCATGATGTTAAACAGCACATTAGAGGCGTGATGATTGGCGCTCAAGGTATCACCCGTCATCTGAATACCGTCAGCTGTACTGATCAAGCGCTCAAGATTACGAGAGCCCTTTTCAATATCAGCGTGAATCAATGCGCGAATGTCAGCATCGCTGTTAATAAGCGATAGGGTGTCTCTCACCGCAGCGGGTCCTTGATTCACATCAGCGACAATGCCCCAGCTGCGCTCTTCTCCGTGACTGAGATCAAATGTCTGATGGACAAAGTAAGCACCACGTCGCCCCAAGACTTCCTGTTCTTCGCTGATGGCCTGCCCCGACCGAAATTGACTTAGCTGATTCGAGCTAATCAGGTATTTCGCGCCCTCAGTGCCAAAGGACCAAACCGTTGTCGCCGAAAGCGCCTCGGATGGCTCGGCTTTGTCAGACAGGATCGAACTCATGGCATAAACAGCGAGGCCAGAGTTAGGCACCAACTCATTTTTCTTGTACGCATCGACCAGGCAACTCAACTCGTTCTGAGTGCCCGCTAACACACCATAAGGCAACAAGTTCTCAATGCCGTCGATGATCTCGATTGTAGATTTGGCATTTTCAATAGCCGCAATGGTGGACTGCTTTACAAAGCCAAAGCGATCAGAGGTCGACCACGAATACGTAAACTTAAGACCCAAATCATGATTCAGTTCTTCAAAAATGAGCTTGTCGCCCAACACGTTCTTATAAAGGTTTCTCGTAAGCTTGTAGACGCCCGTGTGGGAGCGCGAGAAGGGCTCCCAAAGCCTTCGTTTGCCCTCCTGCTCAGCAATGACAAGCGTTCGGCTACCTGTATTGGCCGAGTTGTCCTGAATCTTGTCCTCGGTGTAATACGGGAACAGCGCGCTGTCACAATCCGTACGGCCTGCGGATAACCCGCCGCGTGTTGAGATGAACATCCAATGATTTGAGTCACTGACGACGCTGATAAAGAAATCTTCCATGCCATCCATGTTTGCGATCCGGTAAAAAGACTCGCCGTCGCGAATGACGTAATCCCCCTCAACAACAGAAGTGGGGGCATTAAGCGGATGGTCACCTAGGTACAGTGTTTTATCGGTCATATCTCTTAATCATTGATGTCGGGATGGTCAAACCTTGAACTTATGAGCGGTAACGAGTCTGCTCTTTTAATGCACTCTCACTGCTTAATTTTAACGTCAGCTCTGTGTGAGAGTTCTCTCTGCCAGAGTTAATGTTTCAAGGTTCAGTTTTTGCAGGATCAAGGTTCTTCCAACCATATTCCGCTGTGTAAGGAGTGCCTGTTTGTGACACTGACCCCATAGCGGCTTCACGTTGCGGCCTCACATTCCTGCGCTAAGCGTAATGCTAAAACACCGTCTCACCGCGCGATACGGAGGTTTATCCAGCTTAACCAGCGAATACGCCGTCTTGTCGTATTGAAGATGTCTAAAACACGATCCTTGCATAGCATCGCAGTTTAACTTTCATCATACGCGAGGAGACACATGGGTAAGCGGACAGGGAAACACCATTATTTAATTGGGCAAGGTAATCGAGATGCGAGCGAGCTCGATTTAGATGCCCGTCTTGAGCTTTTGCTCGAAGAAAAGATGCATGGCATTTCCTTCAGCGCCTACACCAAGGGTCAAAAACCAGGTGATGAACTCACACGCGAGCAGATCGAGCATCGGATGGCAATTCTGGCGCCTCGTTTTAACTGGATTCGTTCTTTTTCTACCACTCAAGGCAATGAACACATTCCACAAGTCGCCAAAGCCATGGGCTTAAAGACCTTAGTTGGCGCCTGGCTGGGCGAGGACGCAGCAAAGAACCGGACCGAAATCGAAAACCTGATCGAGCTTGCGCAGGCGGGCGTCGTTGATGTCGCCGCGGTGGGTAACGAGGTCCTTTATCGTGGCGATCTGGAGGAATCCGAGCTCTTGGACTTTATGTCAGAGGTCAAAGAGCGACTCCCCTCCAATGTTCCCATGGGGTATGTCGATGCCTATTATGAGTTCGAGGACCGGCCGCAAGTGACAGAAGCCTGCGACGTCCTTCTCACTAATTGTTATCCGTTCTGGGAAGGCTGTGCTCTGCCCTACGCAACGCTCTACATGCAAGACATGTATCGTCGAGTACAAAAAGTTGCGAACGGAAAGCGCGTCATTATCTCTGAGACTGGCTGGCCAAGTTCAGGTGGAAATTTTTACGGCGCTGAGTCATCGTTACAAGGTGCCTACCTTTATTTCTTAAAAGCAATGGAGTGGGCTGCTGAGGACAACGTGGAGATGTTCTATTTCGCGTCGTTTGACGAAGAATGGAAAGTATCTGGCGAAGCCGGTGAAGGTGACGTTGGTGCCCACTGGGGATTGTGGGATGAAAACGAAAAGTTTAAGTACTCAAACCTGTTATGAATAAAACGAAACGCCTGCCCTACAAACGCGCCATTTGCTACTCGGGATTCCGAGATGGGCAAAGCCCGGATGCGGGCGTCTTCCCCTCAGAGTCGGAAATTCTGGAGGACTTAAAGCTTCTCGAGGGACATTGGGAAGCCCTTAGGGTCTACGCCTGTGATCTGCACACCGAGCGAGTATTGAAGGTCATCGAGCGCGAGGAGCTTCCCTTTACCGTCATGCTTGGTGCTTATATTGGTGCAGAGGTAAACAACCCTAATTGCCCATGGGGCGGCGTTTACAGTGAAGAGACCTTGGAGAAAAATCGCCTCAACAACCAGCAAGAGCTGGATCGTGCCGTGGCGTGGGCTAATCGCTATGACGCGATTGTCGACATCGTATCCGTGGGCAATGAGGCGACCGTCGATTGGACTGACCATCTCATCGAGCCTGAGACCGTGACAGCGTATGCGGCTTTTTTGCGAGCACGCATCTCTCAACCGGTTACTTTCTGCGAAAACTATGTGCCTTGGCTGGATAAGCTCACGGGGCTTGCTGAAGAGCTGGATGTCATTGCCATTCATACTTATCCCGTCTGGGAGTACAAAACGGTAGCCGAGGCAATGGATTACACACGCGAAAACTATCAGGCAGTCAAGCAAGCGCACCCAACGAAACAAGTCATTATCACGGAAGCGGGATGGGCAACGGCATCAAACGGGCGTGGAATACCACCGGAGAACGTAGGCGAGATATACCAAGAGGCTTACCTACGGGAATTGCTGGACTGGGCTGAAGAGGAGCAGATCCTCGTCTATGTTTTTGAGGCCTTTGATGAGAACTGGAAAGGCTCAGATCACCCGTTGGAGCCTGAAAAACACTGGGGTATCTATCGAGCAGATCGCTCGGCAAAGCCCGCGCTGTCACTACAACACTGACAGCGCTACCAAAACGCGAGCGCTACCCGAACGAGGAGCGCCCCCAAAGACTCTGGGAGTAAATCCGGGGTCTAACAGCCGGGCATTACTCGTGGGAAACGAATGACGAATAAAGAAGCAGTAACTGCGCGACCAAGCGATTCGTTACAAGATAATCGTGTGAAGTGCTTGCGATGAGGCGCAAAGAGGACCTTCTCGCGGAAACTGTCTAGGTGCACGGATAGTTGCAAGTGCCGATAGCTCGATAGCTCGATAGCCTGATAGAGAGTATCGAGAAAGATATTTCCAACGCTAGTGGTATCGCATCCAATAGCAGGCATCTTTGACAAACGCACCACTCGTCTGAGGCACGCTCGCAACTAGATTGTGACCGTGGAGTTACTTTGCTTTTACTGACAGCCACTTCACTTTCAGTGGAAGATGTTGTGAGATGTTCAAGTACAGCTCCCCACCAAAACCATAATGACAAGGCGTACAGCGATGAATGGCGCAGACTTATTGATAAAGAAATTAGCGGATGCGGGCGTAACGGCCTGTTTTGCCAATCCTGGCACTTCTGAGATGCAACTTGTTGCGGCACTTGATAAAGAGCCCAGGATCAGAGCTGTACTAGGCCTCTTTGAGGGCGTGGTTACCGGCGCTGCCG
>CAJXZI010000061.1 GCA_913063005.1 uncultured Halieaceae bacterium
CTCAAAGTGGTCTTGATTCACCCGCTTACTACTCATGTTATCTACTATGATAAGTGATACAGAGGTTGAACATTTTCTTGTTTGAAGTTACATTATAAGAACTATTTTGCTCTGTATACACAACTCTCTTCGTTGACAAAGTGAAGTGGGACGTTAACTTTGATCGCCTTATTTGCCTCGATGCGCATGAAGTCGGCATGCATCGGGAAATCTTTAGCGGGGTGACGCTGAAGTGCTTTCAGAATCGCTTTTTCTCTTTTGCCATCGTAAGCAACTTCGATAACCGCTGAGTAAAAAGCTTCTTTTTCAAGATGCTTTTCAAAATCCTTGCGGATTAGCGATAAGCTAACAGGGGCGTTGTCGCCTCCATAAATGATGGCGGGTACTTTCGCTTCGAGTCGGCGAAGGCGGCGGCTCGCACCTTTCCCTTCATCGCTACGAAGCTCGGCTTCTACTACAAAAGTGTCAGACATGGTCTGTCTCCTTTGACAAAAACACCCTCAAACCTGCGACCAGTTGGAGGGTGGGTGGGTTAACACTGTTTTATGCGTCAAACAGTGCGCTAATGGATTCTTCGTTGCTCACTCGACGAATCGATTCTGCGAGCAAATCCGCGAGGGTTAGCTGGCGGATTTTTGGGATGCTTCTTGCTTCAGCGCTTAGAGGAATGGTGTCTGTAACAACCAATTCATCGAGCTTCGAGTTGCGTACGTTTTCCAGCGCCTTGCCAGACAGTACGGCGTGCGTGCAGTAGGCGACCACTTTTTTCGCGCCACGCTCTTTGAGCGCATTGGCGGCAGAGCAAAGGGTCCCCGCGGTATCCACCATGTCATCGACCATGATGGCGGTGCGGCCTTCCACGTCGCCGATAAGGTTCATGACTTCGGACTCATTAGCCCTCGGTCGACGTTTGTCGATAATGGCGAGGTCAGCATCATCGAGCTGCTTGGCGATTGCACGGGCGCGAACCACGCCGCCGATATCAGGCGATACCACGACGACGTCTTTATACTTGCTGGCGACAATATCGTCGTTGAGGATGGGTGACGCGTAGACGTTATCTACGGGGCAAGTAAAGAAGCCCTGAATCTGCTCAGCGTGAAGATCTACCGTGAGTACGCGGTCGACACCGACGCTAACCATCATATCGGCGACAACCTTGGCTGAGATAGGAACGCGAGACGATCTAACGCGTCGGTCCTGTCGGGCGTAGCCGAAGTAGGGCACAACGGCAGTAATGCGGCCTGCCGATGCACGACGTAGAGCGTCGATGGTGAGCAGCAGTTCCATCAGGTTGTCATTCGTTGGCTCACAGGTGCTCTGTAGTACAAAAACATCCTTACCGCGAACGTTCTCGTTGAGTTCAATAGTAATCTCGCCGTCGGAGAACTTCCCAACCTTGGCGCTACCCAGTTCCAGGTATAGGCGGCTTGCCACCTTCTTGGCTAGGTCGGGATTCGAATTGCCCGTGAAGACCATCATTTTCGAAGACATGCGGGGCATCCTGCGAGTAGAAAATGGCTGGGGCGGGAGGATTCGAACCTCCGAATGGCGGGATCAAAACCCGCTGCCTTGCCGCTTGGCGACGCCCCAATAATTTGTACATGCTACTACATTGAGTAGCGGTTAATTCCCTCTGCGACGAACGCCTTAAACTGGCCTGCGGCATCACCGGCTACTCGCTCGGCTACTTCGCGCTCGTCAAAAGCGGCAAACACACAGGCACCGCTTCCGGTCATCATCGCGGAGCCTCGTGTCGACAACCATTTTAAGGCTGCTTTGACTGGTTCGTAACGCGCCTCAACCACTGGCTGCAGGTCGTTGCGTACCGCCCCGTCGAAAAAGGCCGACACTGTAATTGGCGGAGTATTGCGTGTCAATTCTGGAGCGGTGAAGATTTCCTGTGTTGAGACATGACAATTGGGGTAAATAATTACATACCAACGATTTGGAAGCTCAATCGGTGTCAGCTTCTCACCAATACCTTCGCCCCAGGCCGACTGCCCGCGCACAAATACAGGCACGTCAGCTCCTAACGCTGCACCCATATTGGCCATCTCATCAACGTCATATCCCAGCTCTAAAAGCTTGTTGAGCGCGAGCATTGTGACCGCTGCATTGGAGCTCCCGCCGCCAAGACCACCGCCCATTGGGATGATCTTGTTGACGGTTACCGATACACCCATATCGCTGGGTAGGGACAGGAGGTTTGCAGCGCGGATAATAAGGTTGTCGGCAGGGTTGACGCCGTTGAGATCAGAGGTGAGGTGAATACCCGGTCTGTCGTTCAATTCAAATCTAAGCGTGTCTCCCCAGTTGAGCAGTTGGAAGACGGTCTGTAACTCGTGGTATCCGTTAGCTTGCCGCCCGGTCACATGAAGAAACAAATTCAGTTTCGCGGGGCTGAGTACTTCAAGGACGTGATTAGGCATTTGTGCTCAGCTCCCAACGGCTGATGACCACCTTGACCCGGATATCAGGGGATTTCAGTCGGATAACACGTGGCACATTGCGACCACCCACCAACTGCCACGCAGTCACTTCGCTGCTTATAGCTGCAGCGTTGGTCGTTTCCCCGGTCAATGCTCTTGCAAGGTCTCGAGGGGATATTAACGTTAGGGCGCGCAGATCGCCCTCAAGCTGTTGAATCTGGAGTGGTTTGAGAGATTCGTCACCCAATCGTTCGAGCAATAGTCCGTCACGTTCATGGAGCACCAGTTGCCTAATACCGAGACTGTCTCCTAGGGTAATGATGTCATCCGCTCCCAAGTTATGTTCCCAAGTGAAGCGCAGTGACTGCTTAGCGTCTTGCGCCGTTACCAATAATTTTCCTTTGGCCGTCCAGGGCTGTGATACCGATACTTGAGACTGAACCGAGACAGTCTCCGTCGTGGTGATGCTCGGTTGATGCGAACAGCCGGTCATGGCAAGCGCCGTGAGCAGAGTGATCATGAGCGTCCGCATGTCGTCCTTGCCTTACTTGGGCAGCGGTATTGCGAGTCGCGTCGCAGTATCGATTAGCAATGGATTGTCCGGCGATGTTTTCAACTGCGCTGTCATCAAATCGCGCGCCTCAATTTCACGGCCCACGGACCACAAAAGCTCGATTAAATGAGCGGCAACTTCAGGGTCTGGGTACTGTTGGTATGCTTCTTTGAGTAATACTTCGGCTTGCCGATTCTTTCCCAGCTTGAAATAAACCCACCCCAAGCTATCGATGATCGCCGGATTTCTAGGATCTTTTGCAATAGCCGCTTCGAGGAGTTCGGCGGCCTCAGTAAAACGCTCCGTGTTATTCGTTAATGCGTAGCCGAGTGCATTTAGGGCGCCTGCATCTTCAGGCGTGAGTTCAAGGACACTTCGGTAGTCACTCTCTGCTTCGTCGAAGCGGCCCGCCCTCTCCAGCAAGTTGGCTCGCGCGTATAGCATGCGGGTTGAATTGGGCACTGCCTCTACACCGAGCGAAAGTACATCGATCGCTTGAGATGCATCTATCGAAGTCAGTGATTCCGCATGGAAGATAAAGTTGATTTCACGCGCATCGGGGTATTTCTCGCGATGCCCTTCAAAAAAGACAGTAATTGCAGTTGCAGATCCTTCATCCACAAGCATCGCACTTGCCTCGCGCAGAGCTGTGGTGAGATGAGGCGAGGGACCCACTTGTTTGAAAGATTCCAGCGCGCCCGATCTATCACTCAAACGACTCAAGGCGATCCCACGGTATAAGTGCGCTTCGTTGAGGCGCTGCTTCATCGAAATGATGCGATCGAGAATGACCAGTGCCGCCGCGGGTTGGTCGAGCTCAAGATCAAGGAGTGCCGCTCCCATCGAGTAATCGGTATTTTCAGGCGCTATCTCCACTAGGGCATCAAACTGCTCCTTAGCTTCAGTCAGTCGCTGTTTGCCCATCAGGAAGCGAGCATATTGATAACGTAAAAGCGGACTGTTGGTGGCCTCAATAGCCTCGAGAAGATAGTCGAACGCTATGCTTTCATCGGTGCGTAATCGTATCTCTGTGATAAGCAGCGTGCCGCGCTCGTGATAAGGCTCGAGAGAGAACAGTTCTTGTAGGGCTCGATCTGCCTCTTCGATCTTTCCTTCGCGCCATGCAAGTAATGCCTGAGCAAAAACGGTGCGAGGCTCGTTCGGGTAGGTGTCATTCAGGTCGGTAATCAAGCCTCTAATCAGCGTTTGAGTTTCACTAGGCTGGTCTTTAAAGCCATTCAATAGCGCAGCGGGGTTGATGTCAGAAGAGGAGGTAAATGCGCGTTTGGCGTAGGGTAACGCCCCCACAATGTCTCCGCGCTCTATTAACAGCGCCGCCGCAAAGGTGGCTGCTGCACCATCCTCGGGGGACAAGTCGGATACCCGCTTCGCCATGGTTAGCGTTGCCTCAGTGTCGCGCAAAAACTGCGCTAATTGCAGAGCGCGACGCGCTATGTCTGGGTCTGCTATGGCGAGGCTAGCTGCCTGTAGCTTTTCTAAACCAACCTTCAGGTTCCTTGCACGGATCGCGAACTCGGCTTCTAGGAGTTGGCGAAGCTGCGCACTGGGCATGTCCGCGTATGGCCGAGCAGGGCTCTCTGTAGCAACGTTTGACTCCACCTCCTCAGGTGATACGACGCTGTCGGAGATCGAGGTATTGTCGTTGGGCGCAGTCGCACACCCCGCCAGGGTGACAAATAAGGCGATGAAGAAAGGCTTGATCATTTGCATGAGTGTAATAATGACATACCCGACGAATTCGGCACATGCCCGCATGTCAGCTAATTTCTCTGTTATAGTGAACAAAAAATGTATCCTTTAGTTTACATATATGACGTCAAAAGTAATTGTCATTGGGGTTAACCACGACTCAGCGCCTGTCGATGTGCGCGAGCGAGTGGCGTTTGCGCCTGAGGTAGTCCCCGAGGCAATTTCCGATTTAATTTCTTCCACGCAGCTTGAAGAAGGCGTGATTCTTAGTACCTGTAACCGCACGGAAATCTATGGCTGGTTTTCACAGGAAGATCAAGCCGAGGCTGCGGGTGAGGGCGTCGTTCAGTGGTTATCCAAGTTCCATGGCTTGCGTGGCGAAGATCTGGCCACCTGTACCTATCGAAGTTACGGACTGCCGGCACTGACGCATCTGGTGCGTGTCGCTGCAGGATTGAACTCAATGGTATTGGGTGAGCCTCAAATTCTTGGGCAGATTAAGTCGGCTTTCGCGGTCTCTCAGGAGAGCGGCGGCATCGGTGACGCTTTGGGTAAGCTGTTTCCTGAAGCGTTCCGCCTGGCTAAGCGTGTCCGCACTGATACTGCCATCGGCGAAAACCCTGTATCTGTCGCATATGCGGCAGTTGATCTGGCAGGGCGAATATTTTCGGATCTCGGTAACCGAACAGCCTTGTTACTCGGTGCGGGCGAAACCATAGAACTTGTGGCAAGGCATCTGAACGAAGCGGGCCTTGGCAAACTCATCGTGGCAAACCGAACACTGAAGCGTGCTGAGACTCTCGCTGAGCAATTCAATGCCGAAGCTATATTGCTCGCCGACGTCACGGAGCGACTGCCAAGCGCGGACATCGTGATTAGCTCAACGGCAAGCCAATTGCCAATCTTGGGTAAAGGTGCGGTAGAGGAGGCGATAAAGGCGCGCCGTTTCAGACCCGCCCTGCTCATTGACCTGGCCGTTCCGCGAGACATCGAGCCTCAAGTTGCCTCATTGTCAGATGTCTACCTCTACACCGTGGACGATCTACGCGATGTCGTTGAGGAGAACGTGCGGCTGCGTAGCCATGAGGCCAACAAGGCAGACAAAATTGTGGAAGAGGGTGTTGTCGAGGTTGAAGCCTCATGGCACCTTCGTGCGTCTTCCGATGTGGTGCGAAACTATCGCGACTCGGCTATGGCGATTCAGCAAGCTGAATTGGCGCGTGCACTGAAGGCACTGGAGAGCGGAAAGCCTGCTGAGGAGGTCGTTACTCGACTGTCGCGGGACCTCACTAATAAACTCATCCACGCACCGACAGCCGGACTAAAACAGATCGCAAAAGAGGGTGATCGTGTTAATGTCACGCGTGCAGCAGAGTTGCTGGGCGTGTCGCCTTCGATTCCTTCAGACGGTTCGTCGACACTACAGTAGGTCTACCGCTTTAAATAATTTCGACTCATCGCGCAGGGACATCATACCCGCGTCCGATAAAGGCCCTTAACTGTGAAATCGTCGCTTGTTACCAAGCTTGAATCCCTTTCAGATCGTCACGAGGAAGTGGCGGCGCTACTTGCTGATGCGGAAACTGCTTCCGACCCCAATAAATTCAGAGCGCTCTCGCAAGAATATGCGCAACTTGATGAGGTGGTGAAAGTCTACGACGGCTATCGCCGTGCGCAGGATGATCTCGAGGAAGCGCAGCTAATGCTTACTGACTCCGACCCTGATGTAAGGGAAATGGCGGAGGAAGAGGTGACAGCCGCGGAGTCGTTTATGGCTACCGCCGAGGCGGATCTTCAGATCTTGATGCTGCCTAAGGACCCAAAAGACAAGAGCAATGTCTTTTTGGAGATTCGTGCAGGAACGGGTGGTGACGAGGCGGCAATTTTTTCAGGCGATTTGTTTCGCATGTACTCGCGGTATGCAGAGAGTAAGCGCTGGGCAATAGAGGTGATCTCAGAGCGTGCTGGCGAGCACGGCGGTTACAAAGAGATCATTACGCGCGTGGCGGGTGAGTCTGTATACGCGCACCTTAAGTTTGAGTCGGGCGCACACCGTGTACAGCGTGTTCCTGAAACCGAGTCGCAGGGTCGAATACACACGTCAGCCTGCACCGTTGCCGTCATGGCAGAACCTGACGAGGTTGAAGAAATTGAAATTCGCAAAGAAGATTTGCGCGTAGATACCTATCGCTCATCGGGTGCTGGCGGACAGCACGTCAATACGACTGACTCTGCCGTTCGATTAACTCACATTCCCACGGGTATTGTGGTCGAGTGTCAGGATGAGCGATCCCAGCATAAGAACCGCGCTCGGGCGATGTCGCTGTTGCAGGCGAAGTTAGCGTCTGCCTCTGAGCAGCAGTTAGCGGCAGAGCAGGCTGAAGAGCGTCGCAATCTGGTCGGGACGGGTGATCGTTCCGATCGAATCCGAACCTACAATTATCCGCAGGGGCGAGTCACTGACCATCGCATCAATTTAACGCTTTATAAGCTGGATGAAGTGGTACAAGGCGATTTGGATGCCGTGGTGCAGCCGCTTCGTCAGGAGCATCAAGCCGATCTTCTTGCCGCCCTTGGCGAGGAGTAAGCGCCGGGTGAATGTGAAACAAGCGTTGGCCGAGCAAGTGGGGTTTCGGCGCGATGCTGAGGCGCTACTTTTACATTGTCTAGACCGAGAAGATCGCGCTTGGTTGATCGCCCACGACACCGATGAATTACCCGACTCGATAGTCACTGAATTTGAACTGCTGTGTGAGCAGCGTCGCAATGGAACACCGCTTGCCTATCTCTTGGGCTATCGCGAATTCTGGTCGCTAAAGTTGAAAGTTTCGCCGGACGTTTTGATACCCCGTCCTGAGACTGAGTATCTTGTCGAATGGGCTATCGAAATAACTGAGCAGCAGAGCTGCTCGACCCTTGTGGATATGGGGACTGGTAGCGGTGCCATCGCACTTGCAATGAAGTCTGCTTGCCCGCAGCTTGACGTCACCGCTACCGACGCGAGCACTGACGCATTAGCGGTTGCGCGTGAGAACGCAGTGGCGCTCAGCTTGGATATCGAGCTAACAGAGTCGGATTGGTGGGGAAGCCTCGGCGGACAAGAATGGTCATTGGTTCTTTCAAACCCACCTTATATCGCTGCGACCGATCCACACCTCCAGTCTGGCGATCTCAGATTTGAGCCAGTGGCGGCACTCACGGATGGTGATGACGGCCTTGGCGCTATCCGGACCATCGTTAATGGGGCACCTGCACACCTTGAGGCAGGTGGTTGGCTGCTGATCGAGCATGGATATGATCAGGCGGCGAGTGTGGCAAAGTTGATGACCGAGCGCGGTTTTGGCAACGTGACGTTGCGGCATGATCTTGCAGGGCGGCCTCGGGTGACAGGCGGATGTTGGTTAGCATGAACGACGAGTGGTTGGAGCGTTATTCGCGCCAGATTTTGCTGGCCGAAATTGATTTCTCAGGACAAGAGGCGATCGCTGCCGCCTCGGTGGCTGTCGTTGGTTGCGGTGGGCTGGGGTCGATGATTGGCCTCTACTTGGCTGGGGCAGGAGTCGGGGCGATCACGCTCATCGATGATGACGTTGTAGAGGTCAGCAACCTTCATCGCCAGCTCGCTTTCCGCGAGTCTGATCTCGATGACTCAAAGTCCGAAGCCTTGGCTCGACAATTACGAGCACTCAATCACAACGTTGTGATTAGAGCAGAGAACTATCGATTCGGGTCTGACTCTGTGCACGACGCGGCCATACTCCAAGGCGTCGATATCGTGCTCGACGCAACCGATAATCTCGATGCGCGTCATCATATTGAGGCGACAACCCGCAAGTTAGACTTGCCATGGATTATGGGGGCCGCCACGAGACTGCACGGGCAACTTGCAGCGTTTAGTTCGTCCAGAAAAGAGGGGTGTTATCGGTGCATTGCGCCCGTCACAACCGCGCAACGCACGGCGGACTGTCGAAATGAGGGCGTGTTGGGACCGGTAATCGGTGTCATTGCAGCATGGCAGGCGCAAGATGCACTGCTCTCGTTGGCAGGAAAAGTATCACCTGCATGGGGCGTCCTGCGGATTTATGATGCTCGAGAACAGCGCATCGATAAGCTTGCTGTTGGTCCGGTCGACGGCTGCACCCATTTGTGACCTCTCAGGGGCTGCAATCTCTGCACTGACTCTCCAGAAAACGACGATACCCTCGCCTGAATACCTTAATGCAATTGAAACCGCAGTTTGATGGGGTGCGCTTGTTGCCGTCTGCTTTGGGTGCGCGATTGCATGGATTCCCAACGGGGCTAGGATTAGCGAGGCTTTTTATAGGGGCCGCCTCTTATGATAGGGGCCGCCTCGGTTGGTGTAGCGTCGCTCGGTGGAGAGATCTCACTGGAGGGGTTTTGGACTAATCCTAGATTCGGGACATGTTTTATGAGGCTGCGCCTGAGGTCGATCTTTGGAGATATCTCACGGGATAGATTCTGAATTAATTCAAGGTTAGGGG
>CAJXZI010000062.1 GCA_913063005.1 uncultured Halieaceae bacterium
TGATCGGCTCCATATTGGCGGTGGGTCTCCAAATTATCTGGATGATATTCAGCTGGCGAAGCTGATGGCCAGCATTCATAGCGCTTTTCACGTAAAAGCTGACGCCGAGATATCGATGGAGATTAATCCCCGCCGCACGTCTCGCGCTCAGTTTGAATTGCTTCAAGGCTTGGGGGTGCAAACCCTTAATCTAGAGGTTCGTGACGTCAACTCGCTGGTTCAAAACAAACTCGGACGAACCCAATCTTTCAGCCTTTTGGAAGACGTATATGGCATGGCCCGCGACATGAATTTTGACGCGATAACCATGGACTTCTTGTTCGGATTACCAGGTCAGACGTCCTCGAGTGTGAAAGAAAGCGTTTCAATGATTGCGGAGCTCGAGCCTGATGTATTGCTATGTCAACAATTCACACGCAGACCTCACCAGTTCCCTCATCAAGCAGCCATCGACGAGAGCGCTATGCCCAGTTTGGCTGAGAAGTTGGCTATTTTTAACTCCGTCGTTGTTGGGCTCGAAAACCGCGGGTACCAGTGGGTCGGGCTGAACGCTTTTGTGAAACAGGGGCACCCTCTTGCTAGAGCTCAGAAAAATAATACGTTGGAATACAATGCACTTGGGTACAGCGCAATAAAGAGCGATCAAACGCTCGGTGTCGGACTTGGTGCGGTCAGTGAAGTGGGCGACGTCGTTGCCCAGAACTACGTTGATTTTGACGCATGGCAGATTGCTGTTGAGCGAGGGCATCTGGCAACACAGTTTATCGTCGAGACCACTGAGTTTGAGTTGGCAAGAAGATCCGTGATGCGACGTCTTATGTGTAACGTCAACGTTCCAGTCTCGACGCTCGCAACGCCTGAGGTCGCGAATTTGGTGGAGTCACTGGAGAGTCAGGGGTACGCAGAAACAGAGGGCGACTTTGTTCACCTTACTTCATTGGGACGGCTAGCGTTGCCGCATTTCTGGTCGGATTCTTCGCCAAGATTTCGTTGGCTCTAATAAATCATGCAGATAATCTGAGCTCGGATTCGAAATCTTCCTGTAATCGTTGCCATTCCATCGCAAACCAAGGGGTGGTTCCGATTAGGTCAGTGTTTAGCCACGAATCGACCTCTTTACAGTCCAGCCACTGGCACTCTTGAATTTCTGAGGGATTGTAAGAAGGCTCAGGCCGTCCGTTAACATGCCCAACAAAGACAGAGCAAAGTTCATGTTCGCTGCCAACGTTCTTAAATTGGGCCTGATATTCAAACTTGAATAAAAAAGTAAGTGTTGCGGCGAGATCGAGTTCTTCGCTTAACCGGCGTCGCGTCGCTTCATCGAGGGTTTCACCACGTCGTGGGTGGCTGCAACAGGTGTTTGACCAATAACCTGGCCACAGGGGTTTCAGTTCGCTTCGTCGCTGAAGTAATACCTCGCCAAGGTCGTTGAATAGGAAGATAGAGAAGGCTCTATGAAGTTTTCCCTCGCCTTTGTGGGCGTTTAATTTCTCTTCAAAACCAATGACGTTGTCGCTTGGGTCAACTAGCATCAGGGGTTCGTCGTCAAACGACACGATTGTGGTGTTATCTCTCATAGCGAGTACCTTTTGTCGTTAACGCATGAATTAGCTTAAAAAGACCCACTCCTTGGGGAAGGACGTGTGAACTTAGCAAATCGGGTGGAGATCGGCGATCGTAGCTCTGGGGGCAGGGTGATCGCGAAGTCCCGATTGGGTCCACACTGCATCGTCTGGGGGCAGCCGGTGCGTGGGTCGAAAAATCAGGGCCCTAAAGGGCCCTATTCATTGACGGTACTTACTGCCGTGAGGGAGGGAGTGCCTCCGCCATGGCTGCAGGTGCCGCATATGGACCATCGATCCAGTTGTACTTCGCAGAGCTCAACAGGACGAAGTGGATCAATACAGCTACTGAGAACAGGAACACGCCCTGCGCTACAAGTACCCGACGTGGATCAAATATTCTCCAGATCCGTGAGAAGGGTTGCGTTAGAATCATTTCATCTCTCCATTTGGAATCACGACGAGCCCGTCAAGCCGGACAGTCGCTTGGTTAAGGTGATAGTCCCGGATTACATTCCGAACCAGGGCTGCCACTTCCATACGGCAATGTGAGCCGCGCTGGCGATAGCCACAAACGTCCACATGCCTTTCTCGTAAGACTTCATGAACTCGCTAGCTTCGCTAGCAGTGAGTCCTGACATGCCTACATTTTCATCACTCATGGTTTTACCTCCCATGTAGTAGTTCGCGATCTGTCGCAGCTCAGTAATAAATACCGTGTTACGACGCTCTTCTTCTGACCGTTGATGCAAAGCATCGCAGGTTAAAAGATCTTCCCGGAGAAACGCCTGTTTGAGCGCGCAACCCTGGGTAGATAGGTCCACACTGATGTGTGGTTGCGAGGGCAGGGCAGACACCCTCGCGCATAAATCTCTTCACTCTCTGCCGAGCCTTGTTATTGATCACCACCGGTGGTCATATCTGCCATGCCGCCCGCAGCCTCAGACATTTCTTCAGCTTCGTCGGCAGGGGCTTCAGGTTCTGGTTGGGCGAGTTTTGCAAGGTTCGGGTAGTCCTTGATCATGTTTGCGCCCAGCAGCGGCTTGTAAGCACCTTGGTGGCAGGTTTCACAGTTAACTTTTTGAGCATCGCCAAGCTTTCCGAGGCGGTGGGGTGGCAACCAGTCAGTGGTGGGATCAACGTATTCGTTGTTCATCTCACGGACCATTCGGATGCCATGCCATGCCCTAACTCGTTGTGGTGAGCTCTCCTCCCAAGAGAAGAACGCACGTGAGTTGTGGCAGTAAGTGCAATTAACCCCGAGTGCGCTCGAGAAGTGCATCATGAGGCTGTAACCCCACTCTGATTCTTTCAGCGACACACCGCCCTCATCACGTAGCGCGGTAGTACCTGCGTGACGACCGTTTCTGTCGTCAAGGAGGTAGGGGGTGAAGGGGTCAACGGGTAAAGAGGCGAGACCCGCTGCAACAGAAGATACGTTCTGCATCTGATTCTTCATGCCCCCCGCAACCTTGTGGCCAGGGTTAATATTCCAAACGTACTCAGGAACGTTGTTGCCGCGATGACAGGTGTAGCAGGTGACACCTGCTCCACCGACGTGCTGGCTCCAGTTCTCGTTGGCGTTCTGAGTCATCTGTATCATGACCCGAGCCACTTTCTTGGTGTACAGCGTGTCAGCTGCGAAGCCTTCACCTGCGACGTGGCAGTAGTTACAGCCCTCTTCGGGTGAGACCCACTGAGTAATAGCCGCCATCAGTCTAGTGAACTCACCGACGGAGAGGTCGCCCAACACTTGGACGTTCTGATAAATGTCTTTTGCCTTTGGCCCAACGGCGGGTACCGCAGGTATCGCTTCGGGCATGACATTGTCAGCTGCAAGCTCATCGAGACGGTCTGGATTGTACAAGCCTTCCATACCGGTGCCTCGATAGCCCCATTGTGTTGATTCGGGTGGTGGCATTTCACAGCCACCGAGCAATAGCGCAGTACCCAGACCAACAGTTGCAAAGAGTTTGGTCGTTAGCGTTTTCATTGTGCACCCTCAGTCAGTAGTGGATCGACGACTGCTTCGCCAATCATTGGATAGGTCGGAACCAGTCCGTGCTTCATGCCCCACAGGTACCAATTCTCAACAACGGTTCCTGTAAGGATGATGCCGATACCGCCCGTAACGCAGGTCAGTACACCGAACCACCATGCCCACTTGTGGATTGATTCCATTGAGGCGTTGAAGCCCATGGTCCATCTCCAGAAGAGAGCGCCGCGCTCAGCCGCAGTTCCGCGGTCAGTGATCTGATCGATCTCACGATCAGCGCCGTATCGGCTGGTTGCCAAGATGGTTGCACCGTGCATGGCGAACAGAACCGCTGATCCGTATAGGAAGAAAATGCTCCACATGTGGAAGGGGTTGTAGAACAAGTTTCCGTACCTCAGCGAGAAAGCCGCCGTCCAATCAAGGTGTGGGAAGATCCCGAACGGCACTGCTTCTGACCAGCTTCCCATGAGCACAGGGCGGATGAAGCCAAGTACGAGGTAGAGCCAAATCGCTGCGGCGAACGCCCAGGCCATTTGATTGCCCATGCCATAGTTATTACCTAAGGCAAAGGTTCGCCACCACCACAACATAATGGATAGCGTAAGGAAGGCACCGGCGATCAGCCACCATCCACCGTCATTGAGCGGGGGGAAAGATAGGCCGTACTGAGGACCAGGCGGTTCCAGAGCTAGCCAGAAGAGCTGGCGTACAAACTCGATGGGATCCCAGTTCACGGACGCAAACATGTTGAGTCCGATGATTAGGAAGGCGATGGTGCCCGTGAATAGGGCAGCGACACCCAGCGGCCCCAGGTAGATAGGGCCAATCTGAGCATCACCTAACTTACCCATCCAGTAGCTGTGCGTCAGGATGCCTGTCCGATCATCGTGAGTATTCTCGACGGGGACCCCTGCGTAGTCCGGTGCTGCGACCTGAACCGTTGTAAAGATATTTTGATATTCAATCATCGTCGTGATCCCCTTATTAGTACCAAATTGGGAGCGTTAGCCACCAGTTCCACCATTCAGGCCACCCCTTCGTCCAGAAGGGACCGCTGATGACGATACAAACAGCACTCCAGAAGGCCGCTGAAATAGCGACGAAGGTGCCGAGGCGGTGGATACCCAACGCGCCAATCGAGTAACCAATGTCGTCACGGAAGTAAGTGTTCTCGTGCTCTCCTGTCTTGACGGTTTCACCAGCCCGGGGGTTGGTGGCCATCAGAATGAGCGATCCGTGCATCGATAAGGCGAGCGCCGTGGTGAAGAAGAAGGTCACCGCGAGCATGTGTGCGGGGTTGTAATGAAAGTGGAGGAATTGGTAGCCCACGTTGGACACCCAGTCGAGGTGACTCATGATGCCGTAGGGGAAGCCGTGACCCCAAGCACCCAAGAGTACAGGGCGAATGATGACCAGTGTGACGTAGGCGAGTACCGCAAACGAGAACGCAAAGGGTACGTGCAGTCCCATGCCTAGTTTACGAGAGATCTCAACCTGCCGCAGAATCCATGACACAAAGGCGCCGGTCGCACAAATCGTGATGATCTGCCACAGCCCGCCCTCCTTCAACGGTGCCAACCCCAATCCGTACGACAGATCAGGCGGCGCGATGTTAATCCGCCAAATATTCCATGTATCGCCTAGGGCTGCGCCATAGAAAATCAGGGCTGTCCCCGTGACGGCGAAAAAAAGGGTCGTTATCCCGAAGAAACCGACGTAAAACGGCCCCATCCAGAAATCGAAAAGATCGCCGCCGAGAAGGGTACCCCCTCGGACTCGATACTTTTTCTCAAAGCTCATCATCGACATTGCATACTTCTCCCTTCCGAGCGCTAGGCGCTCCGTTTTCCTGGTCCTCGGTGGCTCTTTGGACCGTGTTATCTATCTCCAAGCCACAAGGGACCTGGAACCACACAAAGCTAAATTTTCATAAAGGCATAAGGCGCTACACTGCTTGCCGCCCGTTTTGCCTCCTGCCAGCAGTTGAGTTCGTGCTGACGCACCAACTTCACCCGATTAATCACTGCCTGCCCCAAAAACCACATGAACATCGTGATAAACAGCAACCGAAACTGAAGGTGTTCCCAAACAGTTTTGCGTTCCGTATTTCGCTTGGTCGTGGTCATAATTCCTCCCGTCATCGACGTTCGTCGTGCCGTGTTGTTGTAATTCGAATCGCTCATGCAACACCTCGCAGTTGAAGGTCATGGCTCGCATCAAGCACATGCATGGCAGTCACCGAGTCCGAACTGTCCGCGCGCGCTGCTTGTTCAGCGCTATCGCGAAGACGCTTAGCAGCCGAAATGCGGACTAAAACCGGTTGCTCTTCGATGATTTGATCGAGCAGTGCTTGCGCATCGTCTAGCCATGGAAGGCTGGCGCGTGTGGGTGTTGCCACGGTCTTATCTAGGTCTGTACCCAGAGGCAAAATATTGAAGAGGGCGTCGAAAAGTGCGTTACACACCTCTTGTATTAGGTAACAGGCGCCTGCGTACCCCATGAACGGCGTACCGGTATGACGACGAATGATCGTGCCAGGCAACGACGCCGGGATGAACATACTTCTACCACCTGCTTCGGCAACGTACATGCGTTCGTTGTATCCACCAAAGACAATCAGAGGGCCTGTCTTGTAGATCGACTCTCGTACTTCCTTGTTGTCGGGTTTCACGCCTGCTTTGCGGGAATAGTGGAAGGCACAGGGCAAACCTAAGTCTTCCTCGAGGAAATGTCGCAGGCCACGGGTGTAGGTTTCGGTCGCTACAACACCAAAATTAGCTGTTGCGAAGAAATCTTGTGTTACGGAACGCCAAAGATCCCAGACAGGCTTGAGCGTCGTCATTTTTTCTTGCGCGATAAAGGGCTCGGGGTCGATATCGAGCAGCTCTCCGAGCTTTCGCAGGAACTTTGTCGTACTGTCTAGACCAATGGGTGCCTGCAAATAAGGCTTATCGAGCGTCTCACAGAGCTTTCTACCGAATTCTCGGTACATACAAATGTTGACCGCAGCGTCATCGAGCTTGGGGATCTCGTTAAGATGACAACCCAAAGGGAAGACCATGTTTACTTCGACACCCATACCCGCGAGGAGTCGCTGTATTTCAGCGAGATCTGACCAGGTATTGAAGTAACCGTAGGCTGGGCCAATGATATTGACCGTCTTGGACGGTGTATCCGCAGTCTTCTTGACTTTACGCTTTTTGCTTGCGCCGTACTGTTCCCAAAGCCATACCAATGCGCGATCAGCACTCTGCCACTGGTCTTCATCGATTGTGCGCGGGAGGAAGCGCTTAATGTTTGTATCTTCGGGGGTTACACCACCGCCGATCATCTCTGCGATTGAGCCTGTAACGACAACCGAAGGCTTTTTCGGATCAAGTGTATGGTGCGCTCGGCGGAGGGCTCCCTCTGTACCGTGCTGCCCGAGCTCCTCTTCAGCGAGACCAGTAACAACAATGGGTAACTCGTGTGGTGGGAGGCCGTCTGTGTAGTGGAGCACCGAAGTAACCGGGAGGTTTTCGCAGCCTACAGGTCCGTCGATAATGACTTGGAGACCTTTTACGGCTGTGAAGACGTAAACAGAGCCCCAGTATCCGCCGGCGCGGTCGTGATCAAGTACTAGCATTAGCAGGTACCTCCCACGCCCGTTTTAGCGATAATTTCGGGTGTCCAAACACCGCTCGTAGGGCCTTCACCGACGCCCTCGAAGAATGACTCCATTGCAATCATGCGGGGCTGGTTGGCCAACGCACTATTGATCACTTGTGCCACCGATCCTGCACCCGAAGCACCCATGAGTGGGCGAGCAGAGATGAGGTTAGTGAAATACAAGCTAGGAATAGAGCGTTCTTTTGCCTTCTGAACAATCGGCGTCGTACCGATAACGAGATCGGGCTGGAAAGTCTCCATCGCGATGAGATCGTCCTCGAGTGAGGCTCGGAATTTGACAGATACACCTTTGCTTTCAAGCCACTCAGCATCTGCGGCAGAGAACTCTGTCTTAGGGCAGGCTGACCCGACATAGGCAACGTCAGCGCCGCTTTCAATCAGCAGTCGAGCAACCAGTAACTCTGATCCCTCATAACCTGAGAGCGTAATCTTTGCGTCGATGGGGTTGTTATCCAAAGCCGCTCTAATGGCACTCTTTTGTGTGCTTACAGCAGCGTCAATCGAGGCCTTGTCGGCGCCTAACACTGCGCCCATTGCTTCTAACCATGCCGCTGTACCTTCAACGCCAACAGGTGCTGATCCAACGAGCGGTCTACCGGCAGCGCGGAACTGTCGTGCCGTTGCCGCATAGAAGGGGTGAATCATTGCACCGACTTTGCAATCAAGTGCACCGTAGAGTTCTCGCCATTCCCGAGTAGGAACTACGGGACCTGCGGCCGCACCCAAAGAGTCGAGAAGTCGATCAATGGTGATGGCATCAACAGGGAACATCTCACCCACGAGTGCTACCGTTGGCTTGTCTTTTTGGGACTCGCTCTGCACGGGGCGAGCAACGGGTCCCGCTTCGATCTCACCGCGCGCGTATTCCAGCATAGCCCCAGCAAGCACGTCCTTCGCTTCGGCGTGTGTGGGGACACCGAAACCAGGCACGTCGATACCGACGATTCTTACGCCGTTAATCTCTTTCGGCAGAAGATCTAAGGGCACCCCGGAGGCTGTGGGTACGCATAAGTTGATAACAACAACGGCGTCATTGGCCTCAGGGTCAGCAAGATCGTGAGCAGCTTCTCGAATATCTTCGAAAAGCTTTCCGGTTACCAGGGATTCCGAGTCAAACGGTACGTACCCGACCGTTCGCTTGGCACCATAAAAATGCGAGGTAAAGGTAAGGCCATAAACGCAGCAAGCCGAACCGGAAAGCACGGTTGCCGTCCTTCGCATACGAAGGCCAACACGTAATGAACCAAATGCAGGGCACATGCTCTGCGGCTGATCGTGAGGGCCTTTCGGATAGTCTTCAGCGAACTGAGCCATAAGCTCATTCTTTCCGGCAGCCGTCGCAGCAGCGGCTAATTGCTCCGCGCTAGCATGACAGCCGAGATCCTTTGTCTCGATGATGTCACTATCAGACATTGTCATAGACGACCTCGAGAGAAGGTTTATTGAGTGTTTCCACGCTGCAGAGATCCGCGAGGGTGGCGGGCTGTAAAACAACGTCTCTACCGACTTCATCGCCATCGAAAAGACCGAGAAGTTCATCTTGGGTCATCGGGGTAGGTCGGTGAGGAGATGCCTCGGCAGCATTTTGCGCCAAGCCTGCAAACAGAGAGCCCCATTCGCCATCGGGGTGTCCGATAATCTCGTAACTCGCACTTTTGCGACGGATATCTTCATTCGCTGGAATAGAGGCTAGCTCAGGGATGCCCACCGCTTTGCAAAATGCTTGAGCTTGTCCTGTGCCGTCGTCCTTGTTGGTTACCATGCCGGCAACACCAACATTGCCACCGAGTTTTCGGAAGTACTCGACCGCCGAACAAACATTGTTCGCAACGTAGAGTGACTGTAGGTCGTTCGAGGCGACAACAATGACTTTTTGGCACATATCGCGCGCGATTGGCAGCCCC
>CAJXZI010000063.1 GCA_913063005.1 uncultured Halieaceae bacterium
TACCGCAATGAATGGCGCAGACTTACTTATCAAAAAATTAGCTGATGCGGGTGTCACAGCCTGTTTTGCAAATCCCGGCACGTCGGAAATGCAGCTTGTGGCCGCACTCGATAAGGAGCCTAGAATCAGAGCCGTTTTGGGGCTTTTTGAAGGCGTGGTCACAGGCGCTGCCGATGGCTTCGCGCGCATGACTGATACGCCGGCGCTGACACTGCTGCACCTGGGTCCCGGCTACGCAAACGGAATTGCCAACCTGCACAATGCGTCACGCGCGCGAGTGCCGGTACTCAACATGATCGGTGACCACGCCACACACCACCTTGAACTCGATGCCCCTCTAACGTCAGATATAGATGGACTGACATCAGCTGTGTGCGCCTGGACAGGCGTATCGACGAGCTCAGATGATCTACCCGAGGTTGGCCTTGCTGCATGGCAGGCGAGCATGACCTATCCCGGTCAAGTCACGGCCTTTGTTGCGCCCGCGAACCACGCGTGGGATCCAGCAACTTCGGACGCAGATATTCCGGTTGTGCCGGCACCGGACACAGTGAGTGACGAACAAATTTTAGAAGCGGCAGATTCACTTCGAAATAGCGATTGCGCAGCGCTTTTCATGGGTGGTCACGCGCTGAGAGAGGATGGACTTATTCAGGCGGGTCGTATTGCTGAAGCAACAGGTGCAAGACTCATCACCGAAACCTTTTTCACCCGCCAACAGCGTGGCGCGGGGAGAGTCGAGACCGAACGACTCCCCTATTTTGGTGAGATGGCAGCTGAACACCTAAAGGGCTTGGATACGCTGGTGATTGTCGGAAGCAAACCGCCCGTATCGTTTTTTGCTTATCCTGGAAAACCGGGATGGCTATCGCCTGACGATGCCAATCTTCTTCAAATGGGAGATCACAGCGTTGATGCGATCGATACGCTGACCCGCATTGCAGACGCGCTCGAAGCACCCGTTGAGGTGACCAAAGTCGCTCAGCGCGTGCAGCATGACCTCGAGTCGGGCCCCATTAACGCGGTCGAACTCGGCAAAGTCATTGCTAACCGCCTACCAGAGAATGCGATCGTCTCGGATGAAGGTGCGACTAACGGCTTGGGTGCCTTTTTGATGACCGGAAACGCAGCACCACACGACTGGCTGACGCTTACAGGCGGTGCTATCGGTCAAGGCCTACCACTCGCCTTAGGCGCTGCCGTCGCCTGCCCCGATCGTAAAGTGCTCGCACTCGAAGCTGATGGCTCCGCGATGTACACGGTTCAAGCGCTGTGGACAATGGTGCGAGAGGATCTCGATGTGACCGTGCTTATCCTCAATAACGGCTCTTACGCCATTCTCAATATCGAGCTTGCACGAGTCGGTGTTGAGCAACCAGGCCCGACAGCACTTTCGCTACTAGACCTTACAAACCCCGCTATCCAGTGGACGGATATTGCAAAGGGTATGGGTATGGCGGCAGAGCGCGTGGATACAGTTGATACGCTTGATGATGCCGTGGCGCGCGCCATGGATGAGCGCGGTCCGCGGCTTATCGAAGTCATTTTATGAAAATAAAAACGGCCTAACGAAGCATGTCGCTACGAGTCATCGCGCCATTGGTTGTGGCGGCTAAAGATGAAAACAGCCACGGCAAATAGGCACAACTGAGACAAACCCAACAAATAAGCGAGACAAACCAAAAATAACAGGCTGGGATTTACGGGATTTCTCGTATACTTCGTCGATGCGAGACTTCCTAACGTCAAAGATCAGAATCTTTTCAGCCGCCCTCACAGCGACCGCATTACTTGCTGCCTGTTCATCAGAGGAAGAGACACAGTCGCAGAGTCAGCGTGGCTCATGGGGCTCCAGAGAGCTACCCGTCACCACAGCTCAAATCGAGCGAGCCCCTCTGATCGACTCCATAAAATCTGTTGGTACAGCCCGCGCACGGCAGAGCGTGACGCTTTACCCGGAAAGCGCGGGAGTGGTGACCTTCGCGAAGCTCGCGCCCGATGTATCCGTTGCGCAGGGTGAAGTACTGCTCAAACTCGACGATAGGGATCAAGTGCTTGCTGTTCGACAGGCGGAGGTTGAATTAGCGGAAGCGAAGCGAATGCTTCAGAGGTATATATCACTCAATATGACCGAAGCAAACATTCCCCAGAGTACGATCGATACTGCACAGAGTAACGTCGACCTTGCGGAAATTCGGCTGTCACAAGCCAGGGTTGAGCTGTCCCGACGCGTGGTGACCGCACCTTTCTCGGGCCGTATTGGTATCACAGACGTTGAGATTGGAGATCGAGTTGATACGTCAACTGTCGTTACAACACTCGACGATCGGAGCGTATTACTTGTCGACTTCACCGTACCAGAGAGCTTTATTGGCAAAATCGTGACAGGTCTCAAAGTGGATGCACGGCAGTGGGAATCACCCGATGACAACACCCAGGGAGAAATCATTGCGGTTGACTCGAGAGTGGACTCAGCAACCCGCGCCTTTCGCGCCAGAGCAGCTATTGATAACAGCTCGGACAGTCTACGCCCTGGCATGGCTTTTGAGATCGACGCCTCGATCTCAAAAGGCGAATACTTAAGCGTGCCCGAGCTAGCGGTTCAATGGGGTGCGGATGGACCCTATGTCTGGTCAGCGACTGGCGATCGCGCGACGCGAAGCCCTGTTGAAATGGTCCGTCGAGTTGATGGACGCATGTTGATACGTGGTGATGTTCTCGAGGGGCAGCGCGTCATCCTCGAAGGTATTCAAAGCGTGCGGCCAGGTATGAAGATTAACGATCTTTCCTCGAGCCAGATCTCAGCAAAGCCCAAAACCGATGATGTGACCCGAAGCAGTCAGGGATCATGAGATTGACTTGTGCCAAGCCCTGCTTCTGAGACTCGCGCATGAAGACCACCCTAAATAAGTTCGCAGGTACCGGACTACCCGCACTCGGGGTGAAGCGCCCCTGGTTAGTCGCGGTGATGAACTTATTAATCGCCATCGCGGGTCTCGTCGCCGTATTCGCTATCGAGGTGCGCGAGCTACCCGACGTTGACGAACCCGTCGTTAACGTGCGAGCAAACTTTCCTGGCGCATCGCCTGAGACAATGGACGGTGAGGTCACCCGAATTTTAGAAGGCGCCGTTGCTCGGGTGAGCGGGGTCAAAGAAGTCAATTCCAACAGCGAGGAAGGCAACACCCGAATACGCGCGGTGTTTAACCCGAGCTCCGATGTCGACCGAGCTGCGGCCGATGTGCGCGAGGCGATCAGCCGTGTTCAGCGCCAACTCCCGGACAATGTCGAGCAGCTGGCGGTCTTCAAAGCGGACGAAGATGCGGAAGAAATCATGCGGGTTGCGGTCCTGGCTGAGGGCATGTCGGAGCAAGATCTTGCAACGGTGGTAGAACGGGACGTCGTGCCTGCCTTTATCTCGCTCCCAGGTGTGGCCGACGTCCCCCTGTTTGGATCGCGACGCCAAATCCTTCGCGTAGAACTCGATCCGGGGCGGCTCAGCACTTACGGTCTGACCGTAACTGATGTCAGAGCAGTGCTCGCTCAGGCGCCTCTGGATGTCCCTGCGGGCAGCTTCAAGACGAGCGACCAAACCCTGCTGGTACGGGCCGATGCAGCGGTAGACTCGGAAGACGACATTGGCAACCTGTTACTCACCGACAAAGTGCGCTTGAGAGACGTTGCCAGAATCGCTTACACCCCCGATGATGCCACCTCAATCGTAAGGCTCAACGGCCAACGGATTCTCGGTGTCGGCATCGTGCGTCAGGCTGGCTCAAACACCATCCAGATCTCAGAAGGCGCCCACAAAGCGGTCGAGCGCTTTAACGCGCAGCGCGATGACATCAAACTGCAAGTCATCTCTGACGAGGCAGTGTTTATTAACGGTGCTGTCACAGAGGTTTTGAGAACACTGGGCTTCTCTGTACTTATTGTGATTCTCACCATCCGCCTGTTCTCGGGCAGCTGGCGATTCACTTTGGTGCCTGCAGTGGCCATTCCGATATCCCTTCTGGGAACGCTCGCGGCGAGCTGGGTGCTTGGCTTCTCGATTAACATCCTGACACTGCTAGCTCTCGTATTGGCGACGGGACTGATTGTCGACGATGCCATTGTGGTTCTCGAAAGTATCCAGCGCCGGCAACAGCGTGGCGAGGGCACAAGTGCTTCTTCGGTGCTCGGCACGCAGTCGGTATTTTTCGCAGTCATTGCCACCACAATGGTTCTGGTCGCCGTCTTTGTACCCATCGCCTTCCTGCCTGGCACCTCGGGTCGCTTGTTTAGAGAGTTCGGACTTGTACTAACAGTAGCAGTTGCAATCTCATCGTTTGTCGCCCTTTCGCTGGTTCCCGCGCTGATGGCGAGGTTAGGCAAGTCAGAACCAGCAGAGTCCAACATTGAGCGCTCAAAACCGAACGTCTTGCAGCGCGGTTATTCCGCGATTCTCTCAAAAGTCCTCAACTATCCGTGGACCTCGGCCTTTATTTCCGTTGCGATCGCAGGTCTTGCGGGCAGTGTATTTTCCGAGTTAGAGAGCGAGATTCTGCCCACCGAAGACCGTGGGAAGATCAACATGTTCGCCCGAGGTCCTGCCGGTGTCGGCTTGCCTTACACGGAGCGTCAAGCCGATCAGATCGAAGCCATATTCCAGCCCTACCTCGACTCGGGCATCATCGACCGCCTCTACAGCGTTGCCGGTCGGTGGGACCCCAATATTATTTACTTGGTAGGCACGTTAAAGCCCTGGGAAGAACGCGACATCTCACAACAGGAAATTGCGGCAGAAATTCAACCAAAACTGAGCGAACTCCCCGGCGTCACCGCACGGGTGTATGGCAGCAACAGCCTGAATATGCGCGGTGCATGGCGCGGTGGCATACAGTTTGTCTTGCTCGGCAGTGATTACGAAGAGATCTATGATGCCGCCCGCGTCTACGCTGACGCGATTCGGGAGAGACTTACAAGCGTCTCAAATCCTCGAATCGATTACACCCCGTCGCAAGCTCAGGTCGCGATCCGCATAGATCGCGAGCGACTCGCCGACCTAAACGTGTCTATTGATGAGTTAGCTCAGACCCTCCGAGTCATGGTAGACGGCGTGCAAGTCGTCGATTTAAACGGTCGAGACCAGTCGATTCCTATCGTCTTGAAAGCGGGTAAAAACCGTATTCAGGGACCCAATGATCTTGTGAACTTGTTCGTTCGATCACAGGATGGGCAACTCATCCCGCTCGCTTCCTTGGTAACTGTTGTGGAAGAAGGTGTCCCGGACGAATTGAGACGCTTGTACCAACGGCGGTCTATCAGTATCGATATGCAAACTGTTGAGGGCGTGGACTTACAAACAGCGGTGGATGATCTAACCGCCTTGGCACGCGAGGTAGTGCCGCCAAGTATCACGGTCGTACCCGAGGGTGAAGCCGCGCGATTGGGCGAGTCACGACGTGACTCACTGTACGCTTATGGTCTCGCACTCTTAATCGTCTTCCTTGTTCTCGTTGCGCAGTTTGAAAGCCTCACCTCCGCGCTTGTGATCATGACCATCGTGCCCTTCGGACTCGCAGCGGCCATTTTCGCTCTGTTCATTACAGGTACATCGCTGAACGTTTACTCGCAGGTGGGTTTAGTGATGCTTATCGGTTTGATCGCAAAGAACGGTATCCTGCTCGTCGAATTTGCCGACCAACAAAGAGACGCGGGCGCCAACGTAAGAGAGGCGATCGAGAGGGCGGCCAATATTCGCCTGCGGCCTATTGCCATGACCCTCATATCAACTGTCTTAGGTGCTCTCCCCCTGATCCTGTCATCAGGGCCAGGATCAGAAGCGAGGGAAGCCGTTGGCTGGGTTGTCTTTGGTGGCTTGGGCCTGGCAGCGTTTTTTACACTGTTCCTGACTCCGGTGATTTATCTCGGAGTGGCTCGATTCTCTAAACCCCGCGCAGATGCACAGCAAAAACTTGAGCAAGAGTTGCAAGTCGCGAGCGATCTGTAGGCTCATCCTCAGAAAAACTTATTCTGCGGATGAAACTCGCATCTAGCTAGTGAACCTGTCTTTGCGTTTTATTTGTGCCACTATTGATGCAAAGAAAAAGCCTCAGAGGTGAGACCTGTGCCAACCATAAAAATCAACGGGAAAAATCAATCTTTTGAGGGCATCGACCCCTCTATGCCTTTGTTGTGGGCCTTACGGGACCATGCCGGCATCCAAGGCGTCAAATATGGCTGTGGCGTCGGCCAATGCGGCGCTTGCACTGTGTGGCTTGATGGTTTCGCTACGCGATCATGTCAACTCACAATCGGTGCGCTCGATGGACGCTCTATCACAACGATTGAAGGTCTCGCCGGTAGAGATCTCCACCCCGTGCAACAAGCCTGGATCGACAACGACGTGGCACAGTGCGGTTACTGTCAGGCCGGTCAAATCATGTCAGCTGCCGCGCTTCTTGAGCGCAACCCCAGTCCATCGGATGACGAAATCGACGCGGCCATGGCGGGAAATATCTGTCGATGCGGTACCTATGTTCGTATCAAATCAGCGATTAAAGCGGCGAGTGGCGTAATGACCGCTTCTGCTCTCTTCTACGATGCAACACAGTTAGAGGAGACCACGGCATGAGCACTATTCGACACAGCAGCGCGAATGAAGGGCGTCGTAATTTTCTGAAAGCCTCACTTGGTCTCGCGCTTTCATCATCGGGCGGTATATCCATTATGTCAGCCGTGGCCGCGGAAGCCTCTGGCACCTTAAACGCCTACGTCGAGATCGATAGCGACGGACAAATCACGATTTTTGCGCCAAACCCCGAAGTCGGTCAGGGCGTTAATACATCTCTACCAATGATTGTGGCCGAAGAGTTGGATGCGAATTGGAACGACGTAGTTTGCAAAGCAGCTCCTGTAGCGCCACATTACGGCGCGCAATTTGCCGGCGGCTCTCTGTCAACGCCAATGCGCTGGGACGAGCTCCGTAAAGTGGGCGCCACAGCCCGCGAAATGCTGTGCCAAGCAGCTGCGAAGCAGTGGAAAGTCGCACGCTCTGAACTCGCCACGAAGAACTCAATAGTTACTCACTCGCCGAGTGGACGCACAGCTAGTTACAAGGAGCTTGTCGCCAATGCAGCGTCAATGACTATGCCCGAAGAATCCTTGGTCACGCTGAAAGCAGCGAGCGACTACACCCTGCTTGGTAAGCGTGTGGTTAACGCATCAGCAGCGGATATCGCTGTCGGTAAACCGATTTTCGGAATAGATGCCACTGCACCGGATATGGTTTATGCGAGCTATGTGAAATGCCCCTCGATAGGCGGCATCGCCAAGTCAGCAAACCTCGATGACATCAAAGCCCTGCCCGGCGTCATCGATGCGTTTATTCTCGAAGGCACACCCGGTGCGCTTGATTTTGGTGCGCTGCGAAATATGCACGCCTTTGCACCGGGAGTCGCGATTGTTGCAAAGGACACATGGTCAGCCTTCAAAGCCAGAAAATCGCTCACCATTGAATGGGATTACTCAACCGCTTCCAAAGACGACAGCGACGCACTGAAAGCTGAGGCATTGGAAATTCTGAAATCAGGCGTAGGTCAAAAAGATATCGAGCGAACAGGTGACGTGGATACTGCTTTTGCAAACGCCGATCTCACGGCCGACGCGATTTATCAGATGGACTTCGTTTCCCACGCACAACTCGAGCCGCAGGGCGTCGTTGTCGCTGTTAAGGGAGAGCGTGTTGAAGTCTGGAGCAGCAGCCAAACACCCGTTTTCATCACTCAAAATATAGCCAATCAGCTCGGTATCGACGTAAAAAACGTGACCGTACATCAAGTTCGAGGTGGCGGTGGTTTTGGTCGGCGTCTATCCAATGAGCCGGTCTTTGAAGCGGCAGCGATCTCTCAACGTGTTGGAAAGCCCGTCAAACTCCAATGGTCGCGTGAAGACGATATGGCTTTTGATTACTACCGGTCAGCGACGAATTATCGGTTACAAGGTGCGGTCAGTGGCGGCAAACTTGTTGGCTGGAAAAATCTTATTGCTGCAGGCTCACGCGATGATGAAAACCCCAATTACGCCGCCGGCTATCGCCCTTATGATTTCCCAGGCAAAGTCATCTCCAACGTCGCGATTGAGCAGACGCTGTTCAAATCTGAGACGCCCACCGGACCTTGGCGAGCCCCGATATCCAATGTCTATGCGTTCGCAGAGCAATCGTTCATCGCAGAGCTCGCTCACCAAGCGGGAATAGACCATAAAACCTTCTTGCTCGACGCCATAGGTAATCAGGGCTGGATCAAAGAAGGCGACATTCAGAGCCTTAACACAGCACGCGCTCGTGCGGTCATCGAGGCGGCAACAAGCGCTGCAGGCTGGGGCCGGAGACTTCCCGAGGGTCGTGGCCTAGGCCTTGGCTTCTTCTTAAGCCACGCAGGCCATATCGCTGAAGTGGCAGAGGTTAGCGTTGAGGGTAATAACGTCACCGTGCACGATGTCTGGCTTGCGGCTGATGTCGGTCAGGTAGTAAACCTTTCGGGCCTTGAGAATCAGTTGCAGGGGTCAGTCGTTGACGGTGTAAGTGCGATGGCCGCGCAGTCGATTACCGTCAAGAATGGTGCGGTTGTGGAAAGCAACTACGACAGTTACCCACTGCTGCGTATGCCTCAGAGCCCACGTGTACATGTGCAAACACTCGACTCCGGCTATCGCCCAAGCGGTGCCGGCGAGCCGGCTTTACCACCTTTGGCGCCTGCCGTCTGTAACGCTATTTTCAACGCTTGCGGTAAGCGCATCCGATCGCTCCCTATTAGCAACGAAGGATTCACCATCGTTTAAAACTGGTTCCTAAGCGTTCTGACACAAAAAAGCCCCCAATTGGGGGCTTTTGCATTCCAGATGAGTGATCAACGCATCAAGCACCCACCGCAGCAACGGATGGTGAGGCCTCCGCGTCACTCCTCAGGTCAGCCTTGATCACAGGTAACGTTCTGACGCGCTTGCCCGTCGCATCAAAAATGGC
>CAJXZI010000064.1 GCA_913063005.1 uncultured Halieaceae bacterium
GTGCGCGAGATGCTGGGACAAGGTATAGCGCCACCTCCCGAGTTTTCACGCCCCGAGGTGGCACAGATTCTTATGGACTACTATCGAGCGATGGACGCTTGAGTTTCTGACTCGTAAAGGCGTCTTGCAATCGCGATAAGGCGCCTGATTCCTTCCTCCACCAACCCGGGATTACCCGCGTAGTTGATCCTCAAACATTCGTTAGCGTGCTGCCAGTCAGTGGTAAGACCCTGAAAAAAATGATGGCCGGCGACTGTGACAACCCCCTCGTTCGCTGCGGCTTCGTAAAGCTTCTGAGTGCCACCCGGTAGATTCTCAAACCAAACCCACAGGAACATGGCGCCGTCAGGCTTGTGCACGCGAATGGGTAGATCCGCTGACGCGTCGCGAAGGGTGTCTAGCGCAAAAGCCTGCTTTTGGAGGTAGTGCGGTCTGATTACCTGCTGACAGAGCGTATCCATCTGTTTGTTGGCGAGTAGTGGCAGCACGAGCTCTGGTCCGACACGTGTTGGCGCAAGACCGTTGATCGCGTTTGCGTTTCTAATGAGCTCTGTCACCTCAGGGGCGGCCACGACAATGCCGGTCCTAACACCGGGCAGTCCGAGTTTTGACAAGCTAAGGCAGAGAATGGTGTTGTCGTCCCAAAACGGTGTTGCTGACGTGTAGATCATGCCGGGGAAGGGCAGTCCATAGGCGCCGTCGATAATGAGAGGGACGCCGGCAGAGACGCATTTTTCAGCCACTTCTTGGAGCTCCGAGTCTGTCACCACATTGCCGGATGGGTTTGTCGGTCTCGATAGACAAACGGCTCCGCTTGTTTCTGAGCTGACACGGAAGCGATCGAGGTCAATACCGTATTTAAACTGTTGATCAGCAAGAAGATTGATCCGTGCGGGGGTCGACCTCAAAATGGGGCGCTGCTGGCGTCCCATGTCGTTGTAGCCGACGTATTCAGGCGCAATGGGCAGCTCAATGTGACGCCAGTGTCCGTCCGCGAATGCGCCGGCGAAGGCGTTAAACAGGACCTCAAAACTTGCCTGACTGCCATTTGTGATAGCAATATTTTGGGCTGAGAGGGGTTTTTGGAAGAGGTTCGAAAGACGCTCGGCGAGCGCGGTTCTGAAGCGTTCATGGCCTTGAGGCGCATCGTAATCGCCCACCATACGCGCGAATCGCACAGTGTCTCCAACGACCTCATTTGCGATTTGTCTGAGAGCTTCCTCAACTTCTGGAATATGCGCAGGGTTGCCTCCTCCCATAGGGTAGAGCTGTCCGCCGGGCGGGGGTGCAATGCTGAGATCCTGCATGAGCTGGACGATGCCACTTTTACTGCTGTAATGTTGCGCGTAAGTCGAAAATTTCACGTTTAGAAATAACCTCAGCGTGGTGCTCACTCACACCTCGACGATGATCAAGCGACTCCAGTCGCGATAAAGAGAACGAAAAAGCAATGATACCAAAGCTAGTGATAGCCAATTGGAAAATGGCGATAGATCGTGCGTCTGTTAGCCAATTTCTTAACGAATGGGAGGCGAGTCACATCCCCAGTGATGTGACAGCACTGATCGCGCCTCCGGCCTTATTTCTTTCAGACATAAAAGACATTACAGGTGCTGCTCTCTGCGCCCAAGACGTATCTGCACATGAGCTTGGCGCACACACCGGTGAAATATCTGCTCAGATGTTGAGCGAATTCAACTGCTCGCACGGTTTGGTTGGCCATTCTGAGCGACGGCTTGCTTGGAACGAGAGCAATGCGTTGGTGGCCGCGAAGGCCCGTAGGCTTGAAGCTTCGGGTATTTGCCCCGTCATTTGTGTTGGCGAATCTAAAGACGTTAGAGACAGTGGCGATGCTGAGAGTGTTGTCGCAAAACAGGTGCTCGCAAGTGCAGAAGGCCTAGTTTCAGCGCCGGTGATTGCCTACGAGCCAATATGGGCCATTGGTTCGGGAGAGGCCGCAACCCCCAAAATTGCTGACTCAATGCATGCGGCCATCAAGGCGGCTTTGAGTGCGCGTTTTGATGAGCCGACTTCGGTTCTTTACGGAGGTAGTGTGAATGAGGCCAACGCCGGAGATTTTCTGGCCTGCGAGAGCATCGACGGTTTGCTTGTCGGAGGTGCGTCTCTTAAGGCCGCAAGTTTCACGAATATCTGTCAATCGGTAGGGGATAGACGTTAATGGAGATAAACGACAAAGCACCCGTCATCGTTGCTGCGGCTCAGGTTGTTGACCGTTTAGACGAAAATTGGCGACGACTATCACCGGCGGACCTTGCTGCTGATGCGGTGAGAACCACCCTCGATAGTACGGGTGTTGAGGATCTAGCGTCGCAAGTGGACCAGCTCATGGTTATGCGCACCTTCGTCGACTCAGTGCCGGATCGCATCAAACCGTTGCTTGCACCGTTTGGTTGCAGCGATCAATTTGCGCGATCGGTTGCCAATCGCTGCGGCATGCAGGAAGCCACAGCCATCTACGCAACGGCTGGCGGGCAGAGCCCTCAGCAGTACGTGGCAACAGCTTGCTCCGAAATTGCGCAGGGTCGCGCCGATGTCATTGTGCTTTGTGGTGCGGAGGCAATTGCCACGATGCGCGCGCATCAGCGCTCGGGTGAAGCGCTCGATTGGTCAGAGAGTCCTGAAGGCTCTTCCGAAGATCATGGTATGGGCCTTGAGGATCAGTTTGTGCCGGCGTTAGCCGCACATAAAATTGTCGCGCCGATCGATATCTATCCCATGATGGAGCACAAAAAGCGAGTGTCCCGAGGGATGAGTCGATCCGACTATCTCGCGTATCTCGGTGACGTTCTGACGCCACTCGCAGACGCTGCTCGAGTGAATCCAATCACCATGTTTGACAGGGTTCCTGAGTCTCAGGAGATCTCTGCGCTATCGGGTCGAAATCGTGTTGTGGGCGATCCGCACCTCAAATCGATGGTGGCGAAGGACGGTGTGAACCAATCAGCGGCCGTTGTTGTCATGCAATACGGCAAGGCCTGCGAGCTTGGGCTGGAACAGCGAGCAGTCTTCTTAAGAGGGTTTGCCGAGGCTACAGAACAGAATCTACTCGATAGGATGGACTGGTCGGTATCTCCGGCCTTGCGCTGGGCCTATGCCAACGCGCTGAGTACAGCCGGTATGGATGTCGATGAAATCGATGCCTTTGATATTTACAGTTGCTTCCCAATAGCCGTGATCGAGGCCATGGAAGCCTTAGGGCTTGAATTGGGCGAGGGACGCCCCATCAGCTTGACCGGAGGTTTGCCGTTCTTTGGTGGTCCGGGCAACAACTACTCGATGCACGGCATTGCATCTGCCGTCTCTGCTATTCAGAACGATCAATACGCAAATGTGCTTGTTGGTGCTTTGGGTGGCCATATGTCCAAGCACGCTGTGGGTGTCTATAGCCGCACGCCGGGCGCTGCTGATCCAAGAGCACATGAGATGCGATTTGAAGGCGCTGGAAATCGTCGGGCGCTTGCCTCAGAATTCAGCGGCAGCGCGGTCATAGAGACATTTATGATCAAGCAGCTACCAGAGGGACACTGGCTCGCTGTGCTTGCTATTAACGAGGCTGGAGAGCGTGTTATTGCAGCGTCGCTACTTGAACCGGGAGACCTCAACGATCTGTGTATTGACGGAGACCCCATAGGCGCCAAAGTTTTGATTGAACCTGCGGCAGAAAACACGCACCGAGTTGTTGGGCTTGCCTGACACAAAAATAGTTACAGAGGAAATTTATGGATATTTCAGGAAGAGCCGCCGTCGTTACCGGTGGTGCATCAGGTATTGGTCAAGCGGTTGCACGTCGTATTTATGCGGACGGCGGAAACATCGTGATTTTTGATCTCAACGCAGACGCAGGCAATGCGATGGTTGAGGAGATGGGGGCAGACCGATGTGTCTTTGCTCAGGTCAATGTGGCGGATGAGGCGTCTGTCGAGGCGGGCATTGATGTTGCGGTAGAGAAATTCGGTGCTATCTATGCGGTTGTTAATTGCGCAGGTATCGCTACTGCATCCCGAACTGTCGGGCGCGACGGCGCATTTCCTTTAGAGATGTGGGATAAAACGATTGCTGTAAATCTGACAGGTACGTTTAACGTGATTCGTTTGTGCGCCGTGCGAATGCAGCACAATGAACCCGTGGATCAGTACATGGGTCGTGGGGTAATCATTAATACTGCGTCGGTCGCGGCGTTTGAGGGACAAATGGGCCAGGCAGCTTACAGCGCCACGAAGGGCGGTATTGTTGGCATGACCTTGCCGATTGCGCGCGACTTGTCAAAAGCGGGCATTCGTGTCAACACCATTGCTCCGGGAATGATCAATACACCTCTGTTCGCAGGTCTGCCACCGGATTCAATTGAGTCATTGTCTGCAGCAGTCCTGTACCCTCAGCGTCTTGGCGAGCCCGAGGAAATCGGCAAGTTGGCGGCGGCGATCATCGATAATGATTACATTAACGGCGAAACTATCCGGATGGACGGTGGCATTCGTATGCAACCCCGTTAAGGTTAAGTATCAACGATAAGGAGAACGATAATGAGTGAACCAGCAGTATTAACTGATGTCGCCGATGGCGTCATGACAATTACGATCAACCGTCCCGCTGCCAAGAATGCGGTCAATAAGGACGTCGCAGTAGGTATCGCGGCGGCACTTGATCAGCTTGATGCTGATGACAATACCCATGTGGTTATTCTCACGGGTGCTGGTGGCACCTTCTGCTCAGGAATGGACCTTAAAGCCTTTGTCACGGGTGAAACACCCTACGTCGAAGGGCGCGGCTTCGCGGGCATGGTGCAGCGTTCTACCGACAAGCCGCTGATCGCAGCTGTTGAAGGCTATGCGCTCGCAGGTGGCTGTGAGCTTGCAATTACCTGTGACCTCATCGTCGCAGCGGATAATTCCAAGTTTGGCATTCCTGAGGTTAAGCGCGGCTTGGCTGCGGCCGCTGGTGGTCTCGTTCGTCTTCCACGACAGATTCCAAGCCGTGTAGCGATGGAGATGGCGCTTACTGGCGACTTCATGGATGCGGACCGTGCATTAAGCCTCGGCCTAATCAACCAAGTTGCACCTGCGGGTGAGGCCCTAGCACACGCCAAAGCATTGGCAGCAAAGATCGCTGAAAATGGTCCACTTGCTGTGAAACGCAGTAAGCAAGTCATTAAAGAGTCTATCGACTGGTCGCAAGACGAAATGTTTGAGAAGCAGCAGGAAATCGTTAACCCTGTCTTTTCGAGTGAAGATGCGATCGAAGGTGCTACGGCCTTCGCCGAGAAGCGAAAGCCGAACTGGAAAGGCCGATAAGCGAAGTTGTCGAGAAGACCCGGCGCTGCCGGGTCTTTTTTTATCTGGGTTATGACGTTTCTTAAGGTTGTGATCTTTCTCTGGGGTATGAGTATGCGCGGTTTTATTTTTCTGTTGTTGGTTTCGCTGGTGTCAGGGTGTGCATCACCTAGTCAGACACTATCAAGTCGCGAACCGGTATCAACCGATACCGGCTCTGTGGTCGCCTACGAGGCTGAGGACAACATTCTCCAGTGGTATGACATACCTTATGCGCAGGCGCCGGTGGGTGATCTACGCTGGCGCGCGCCACAAGCCTTGCCTGTCACTGATGCACCAATCGTGCGAGGTGCTGATCCGATTATCTGCCCCCAGGAAGCCGGGTTTGTCAGTGGGGTAGAGGGTGAGTCTGCAATTGGCTCAGAAGACTGCTTGTACCTCGATGTGACAGCACCAGCAGATGCTGACGGTAGCTTGCCCGTTATGTTCTGGATTCACGGCGGTGGTAATACGGCCGGGCACAAAAACGACTATGATTTCTCACGACTTGCAGCAAACCAGAACGTTGTCGTCGTCACGATCAATTACCGTTTAGGTCCGCTCGGCTGGTTTAGCCATCCTGCACTTGATACTGGGCCAGGCGCCATTGCCAACTTTGGCACGCTAGACATCATTGCTGCGCTTGGCTGGGTGCAACGAAATATTGAGCTGTTCGGAGGCGACAAAGATAACGTTACCATCTTTGGCGAAAGTGCCGGCGGACACAATGTTTTTACGCTGCTGGCATCTCCCTTGTCCGAGGGGCTTTTTCACAAGGCCATTTCGCAGTCTGGGTACGTGCGCTCGATGAGCCCACGCGAAGCCTACAACCGTGACAGAGAATATCCTGAAATCGATCGAGGGAGCTGGGAGTTCACGGGTGAGCTTGGTCTGGACCCAGAAACGGTCTCGGCGGACACGTTGCGAGCGATCGATTCAGATACGATCATCTCAACGTATTTTGGTATGTCCTATGATCACCGCAGTCCTGGCATCATTAACGATGGTGTCGTAATACCCAGTGAAGGCTTTGCTGCAGCATTGGGGAATCCAGAGTACGCCAAGACGAACGTGCCGGTCATGGCGGGGTCGAACAATGAAGAAGTAACGCTTTGGATGGGGTTGAACCGTTACTTTGTCGATGCGTCTTATCCGCTCACTAAGTGGTTGCCTCCGAAAGTGACTTTGAAGAATCCCGATATGTACAAGTTCTGGGTTCGGCAGCGTTCTGAGGGCTGGAAAGCTCAGGGGGTTGATCGTCCTCTTGCTGCACTCGAATCAGCCGGGTATTCATCGCTCTACGCATACCGATACGACTGGAACGATCAGGAAGACAGCTTTCTTATTAAGTTCTCGGAAGTCTTGGGTGCTGCCCATGCGAGCGAAATATCCTTCGTTCAAGGCAAGGCAATGTACGGCCCGATTGGACCGTACATGTACCCAGACAGCGAATCCGCGCGTGACATGACTGAGATAATGATGACTGCGTGGGGGAATTTTGCTCGTAACGGTGAACCCGGCTCTGTCAAAGGAGACCCTTGGGCACCCTATGTATCACGTGCTCCGCATTATATGGTTCTCGACTCGCTGGGCGCCCATGAGTTAAAAGCCGATGCGGCTTCAATGGAGGCTATTTTTGCCCAAGTTGCCGATACGGATCTGATGACGGCAGATGAGCGCTGTATTTTGGCTTGGGAGCTTGCGACAGCGCTATCGGATCCCGCATACGGTGCGTACCGGCGGTGGAATGCTGGAGAGTGCGCTGATGTGGACGTCCGTGCCTTGCGCAAAGAAATCCGTGAGGCACTCGAGGCTGAATTTGGCACCACCTCCGTACTATAGGGCGAGAGTTGTCCGATCTTTCACAGCTTCGTAAGTGGAATGTAATCGGGTGATGGATTCGATGCAAAAACCGCACATCATTGCAGTTGTTGGCGCCTCGGGCAGTGGTAAAAGTACGGTCGTGGCGCAATTGCAAAACGATCTCAGCATCTCTGTATCAGTCATACAGGTGGATCAGTACTACCGTGATTTGAGCCATCTAATACTCTCTGAGCGGGATAAGGTTAACTTTGACCATCCTGACGCCATCGAGTTCGAGCTGCTCCGCGAGGATTTACAGTCCCTGAAGCGCGGCGAGAGTATTGATGCGCCTATCTATGATTTTACGGTTCATAATCGCGCCAGTGTCACTCAACACATTGAGGCAAAAGACATCATCATTCTCGAGGGCATCCTTGCTCTGGCGGATCCCAAAACCGCAAAGCTCGTTGATCGAGTGGTATTCATCGACACGCCACTCGAGGTTTGCTTGGCGAGAAGGATCAAGCGGGACAGTCTTGAACGCGGTCGTTCCGAAGCATCAGTGCGTGATTTCTGGACAACCCGAGCGGAGCCGATGTTTTTCGAGTATGTCGCACCATGGAAAGCAAAGGCGGACTTAGTCCTCAGCGGGCAAGAGGAGGGCGCGCGGACTCAAGCGCGGCTCAAGGCATGGTTGCTAGAGTGATTCGCGCTGTTTTGAGACCCAACGAAAGTGCGCGGCTAAGGCATCGTCGTTGAGTAGCTTGTCTAGCGTGTCAAAACGCGTGGCGAGGGTAATTTCGTCGTAGGTGGCGTGAACGCCCTTGTGGCATTTTCGGCAAATATGAACACCGACGTTGAGCTCTTCTTTAGAGAAACGTTTCCGAAAGCCTTTTCGGCGGTGCATTTTTCGTGGAATAAGATGGTGGAAGGTGAGCGATACTACCCGGCCACAGCAAGCGCAGGGTAGCACCGTTTTTTGTTTGCGCATCAGGCGGGATCACTCTCCGCCGAGGCGTTTGATACCAAGGTTTGTCAATTTCAAAACGTGTCGATTCTGACAAGGCTATGGTTTCTCCCTTAATATTTAAAACCCTAGCAGAAAGCGAATAACTTCCTGGTTGTAAATTATAGTAGGTCTTAAGAGTACTTAACGAAAGATCGGTAATAGTGTCCTGATCTGATATCAACTGATACTCATAAGCTGGCGGATATCTTTCACTAAAACTGGGGTGTGTATATCTCACTCTAATTGTAGACTCTTCGGCCTTTAATAGGTGAAACTCTTCAGGCAGAAGTCTTACAAATTCATCTTGCCGCGCAACCTCAAGGTTCAAAGACCATATAGGGAAAGGTGTTGGCTCATTATCCTTTAGGTTTGTGTCAAGGACTAAAAACCCATCCTTCAGTCCGATCAAATATTCATAAGCGCCAATGGCGTTAATGTTCTCAAAGCCACTTACACCAAAAGATGCAAGACGGGTTTCTGGTAAAAACTCCTCGGTGGCCATATATTCTCCTGTGTCTGTCACGCGAAGACGAATGACCTTCTCCTTTGACAAGAATGAAGCCTCATCAGGCCTGATTGAGTTTTGCGCAGGACGCACAATGGGGTCTGAAATAAGGGTTGTCAGTTCTCGGTGGTATCGAAGTGCTCCTTTCTCTACATTAAACACTCCCTCAGAGCTCTTATAATAAAGTTCATCCTCCAATAAAAATAAGCTACTGGCCGTACCCAATGCTGGTATCTGTTTTTCAGAACGAACAACAAGGTTAGTCCAATCAAAATCGAGTAAGAAAACCCCGAGACTTTCGTGATTAACGACAACTACATCATCACGGAGCTCTACAAATCTTGA
>CAJXZI010000065.1 GCA_913063005.1 uncultured Halieaceae bacterium
TGGTCGCGAGCGACTCGCTGGTGCACTGGCCGATAATCCACCCGTTCGTCATAGGGTCATACAGACCCACCCAGAGACCGGGAAGAAAGTGATTTTTGTAAATGCACTTTTTACCTCCCATATCGAAGGTGTTTCGCCGCTCGAGTCCTCGGAAGTGCTCGATTTTTTGTACAAGCACGCCGTGTTACCTGAATATACCTGCCGGTTTAATTGGGCGGTCGACAGTCTCGTGTTGTGGGACAACCGAAGCACGCAACACAAACCGGTTAACGACTTCTTGCCTGCGCGGCGTGCCTTACACCGTGTTGTGAGCGAGGGCGATAGACCTTACTAAATACGCCCGGCGGGGTGGTGCCCTCCGGTGAGTGATACCCCTTCATGATAGAGGAGGGCGCACGGCTCGCGGTGTCGGGCGAAGTCTATCCTACCCCTAGAAGCCTTATTGCTCTGCAACCTCTTTGTGGGTCAGTTCTTGTTGCTTTCCCGGGTCGCTGCGTGAGCCATCATTTGCGGAGCCCACATTGACAAAATCAAAAGAGTCGACTGCGTAAACGACAAGATAATTGCTTCTCAAGCCTTGTGTGCGGCGATGTACTCATTGAGCTCGCGCTTCACCATCGGTGCAAACAGGTAGAGTGCAATCAGGTTCGGTACGGCAACCACAAATATCATTGCATCCGAGAAATCGAGTACCGCACGCAACTCAAGGATGCAGCCGAGCACCAGGCATGCCAAGAAAAGCAGTTGGAAGAATAAGGTTCGCTTACGTCCCACACCAACCAGATAATTCCAGGCTGTCAGCCCGTAATAGGACCAGGCCAGAGCCGTCGAGAAGGCAAAGAGAACAGCGGCAAAGGCGATGAGGTAGGGCGACCAGGAAATATGGTGCGAAAAGGCTGCGGACGTTAATTCGATGCCGGCAAGCTCGCCCCCCATCATTCCGTTTGGAATTGCTGTAGTAAGAATGACCAGAGAGCTGAGTGTTAGTACGACCATCGTATCGATGAATGGCTCGAGCAAGGCCACTAAGCCCTCTGAGGCGGGCTTGTCAGTCTGAACCGCCGAATGGGCAATCGAGGCTGTGCCCAGACCTGCCTCGTTGGAAAAAATGGCGCGTTGAAAACCGTAGATCATGGCACCAATGCCGCCGCCGGCCATTGCATCAAGGCCGAAGGCGTTTGCGACAGTAGATTGGATAGCAAAAGGAATATGCTCCCAACTCATGCTGATGACATAGAGGCAGCCGATGATGTAGACACTTGCCATTACCGGGACGATGATACCGGCCACCCGCGCAATGGATTTCACGCCACCGATGACCACTGCGCCGACAATTCCCGCAAGAACAAAACCAAAGATTATGGGGTTGCTGCCAATAAAGCCCTCACTTCCGCCTGTTACGACCACCATCTGTGAGTAGGCTTGATTAGACTGGAACATATTGCCTGTTCCTAGGCAGCCAATGACCAGGGCTGCGGCATAAAACATCCCCATCGATCGTCCGATCTTTGGCATCCTGCGCTCACTAAAGTACGAGTCTAAATAGAACATGGGGCCACCCAGCACGCGACCGTCTTCGGTTATGCGCCGATATTTTACGCCGAGCGTGCACTCGATGGCTTTCGTCGACATCGACAAGAATCCGGCGACGAACAGCCAGAACGCAGCGCCGGCGCCACCAATGCTGATTGCGATGGCGACGCCACCGATATTGCCAACACCAACGGTGCCCGATATTGCTGTAGCCAGCGCTCGAAAATGGCTGATTTCACCTTCGGCTTTAGGGTCTGCGAAGTCTCCTCGGAGGTGTCTGACTGCTAACCAGAAGCCGCGGATATTGACGAAGCCAAGGTATACCGTGAAAAAGAGGGCGCCGGCTGCAAGCCAGGCAACAACCAGAGGCACGCTGATGCCAAAAAGAGTTACCGAAAAGAACACGACCTTTGATAATGCCGCTGCGAGTGGGGATAAAAAACTTTCTATAGCTGCAGCGAGCGCGTCCATTTAATGTTCCTTATTATATTTTTGTTGGCTGTTGGCTGTTGGCTGTTGGCTGTTGGCTGTTGGCTGTTGGCTGTTGGTGGCAGGTGCTATCAGCGAATCTCGTGAGAAAGCTCACCACCAGTGTTCATCGCGTTGCACGTTTATTTCTGCGCCCGCATCTCTCGTGCAGCGCCCAATGCAATGCCCACCGGTATCCAGAAGACCTCGCGGGTAAGCACATACATGATGGCGCCAAATACCAATCCAAGACCGAGTGAAAGTCCTTGCGGACGTTTTGCTTTGTTTTCATCCATATACGAGTTCGATAGCTGAATTGTTAATTGTTTTCATGTCCAGAGCGCTTTTACCTTGAGGTGCTCGCCCCCCAGAGTCAAGCTTCTCGCATGACAAGCTGATCGTAGTTAAGGTGAGGTCGGTGGGTAAGCAAGTGCTCGAGTTGCTTCACCCAAGCAGCACAGGAGTCGCAGGATGAAAACCCGTAATCGCATTATTCTCAGCGTTGCTTGGATGAACTTACTGCTAGGGCTCGCCGGTGTTTTGAAGTTTATCCCATTGGGTTTCGTCGCTGTCCAATCGACGGTGAGCGCGAGTTCAACGATCGCCTGGCGATGGTCTCTGGATCTCGTGTCCGATACGCATTGGATTTTCTTAGTATGGCTGGCTGTTCTACTCACCTTGAAATATCTGTCAGGTCGGGTACTTGTTTTTCCCTGGACGCTCAAACGGAATTAGCTCAGTAGCAATGAACGCGTCATCTGAAGTAGTTGGCTGGAGCATCAATTGCCGCCGATTTTTCGGTTAGAAACGCCTCCAACATTAGCCTAGCGACGGGTTTTAGTAGGGTGGCGCCTGAGGTGTTTACCAGACTCACCCGATCGGACGATGTCAATTTGCTGGGGGTTGGTCATGGTTAAGCACGCCAAACGTCAGTATCCAATAAAAAAGGGGTAGAACATGAAACTAGCTAAGAGTCATTTAGTTCAAGCCGTGGCACTCGCTGCTGCCGCAAGCTCGTCAATTGCTTCTGGGCAGACGATACTCGAGGAGGTGATCGTCACTGCTCAAAAGCGCGAACAATCCCTTCAGGAGGCGCCACTAGCAGTCACTGCCTTTGGCGCAAAAGATGTTGAACAACGTGGGATTTATAACGTTCAAGATATAGGTCTCTTCGTCCCCAACGTTCAAGTCGCTCCGAACCCCGGTGGCGCTACCTCAGCGACTTTTGCCATCCGTGGCTCCACCACCATTAACCCTGCGCTTACCTGGGAAGCGACTGTGGGCATGTATTTGGATGGCGTCTTTGTTGGTAAGAACCTCGGCGGTATATTCGATGTGGCTGAGCTGGAGCGCGTAGAAGTACTTCGCGGACCGCAGGGTACTCTTTACGGCAAAAACACTATTGCAGGGGCGATCAATCTCATCACACGTAAACCCGGTGAGGACTTTGACGCCTATGTTGAGGTTGGTGCAGGCAACTTTGGTTCGCAGATGTTGAGGGCTCGTATCGATACAGGCGCTTCAGGTACTGTGGGTGAGGGATTGGGCTCTGTTCGCGCGTCGATCGCCTATTCGAGCCGTGAGCGGGATGGGTTCTACGACAATGTGGCTTTGGATCCCACGTTTGGTAACAACCCTTTCCTAAGGGAGGTCTCTTCAACCGAGTTTGCTTCTTTGGATACGGATGCGCTTCGGCTGGATGTTATCGCTGACGTCACGGATACCTTCAGTGTTCGCTACAACTACAACGAAAGTAGCGCGGATAACTTGCCAAATATGGGGCAGGTTACGAACGTAGACGCGAATGTTTATGAGTTTTTCGGCGTTGGATTTTTAGCGCCGCTACAGACGCTTTATCTCAACGAGGGCAATGGGCGTGCTGACGAAATAAGCAATGACTTTGCGATCGAGGAAGTGTCGGAAACAAAAGGGCACAGTCTCACCATGACTTGGGATCTAGGTGATGCCCAAGTCACGTCGATTACGGCCCGTCGCGACCTTGACTGGCGAGATCAGTTGGACATCGACGGTACCAATATGGATTTGTTCCACTCGGCGCGTTACGCGAGTTATGAACAGTTCTCTCAAGAACTGCAATTGAGCGGTTCAATAGAGGATATGAATTATGTAGCAGGGCTTTATTACTTCACCGAGGAAGGTGACGTATTCAACCCGATCTCTTTCTTTGGCTTGTTCGGCTCACCTACCGATAACAATGATTATGGCTTGGATAATCGATCTTTCGCGGCATACGGTCAGGCCGACTGGGTGATGCCCTCTATGCCTGAGCTCACGCTTACTGCTGGTCTGCGCTACACCAGTGAGGACAAGGACCAGTACATTATCCACCCCAATGCCTCGACCGGTGGCGTTGGCGCCTTCGATGTGAGTGCCGATGATTCTTGGAGCAACGTAACGGGGACACTAATCGCTAGTTATGCGTTCAATGACGACAGTACCGGGTATGCGAAGATAAGTCAGGGCTGGAAGGCGGGTGGCTTCAATGGTGAGGCGCCAACCGCTGACGCGTTTTTCGACAGTTTTGACCCTGAGGAAGTAATAGCTTACGAGCTGGGCTACAAGGCCCGACTGGCGGACGGTCGAGTAGAGATCAATGCTGCTGCATTCTGGAACGACATTTCTGATATGCAGTTCAGTGTCTTCCTAGAGGGTTCCGGTGGCGCTGCTTCAACGGTCGATAATGCTGGTGCGGCGACCATTAAAGGTCTTGAGATAGAGCTCGCAGCTCAGATCTCCGACGCACTCAAGGTGTCGGCAAACCTAGGAACGCTTGATGCTGAATACGATGAGTTCATAGAGCTTGGCGTTGACGTTAAAGACTCAAAAGATTTTCCCTATGCACCTGAAACGACAGCAAGCATCGCACTAGATTGGGCGGTTGCGTCTGGCCCCTGGGGTCGGGTTGATACGCATGTCGACTGGAACTACAAAGACGACTATGTCGTCTACGCGAACCGAGATCAGAATGTCAGCGGGCAAATTGCTTCCTACGACGTCGTTAATGCGCGCTTAACGTGGAGCGGTATTTCGCTCGGTGACTCGGCGGAGCTTCAGGTCTCTGCTTGGGGTAAAAACATCTTCGACGAGGAGTACCGTGAGAATACCATTCCCTTCGGCTTGTGGACGGTGAGCTACTGGGGTGCACCTGCAACTTACGGCGTAGACGCGAAGATCACTTTCTAAGTTCTGGCCTCAGTTGCAAAGTGCTTGCCTGTAACTAGATCCACAACGGCACCTGTATCTGCAGGTGAGCACCACCTAAGTTTTTGTGGTGTACCTATGTGATTACATGCACTGTCTGTGTTTGGGAAAGGGCGATTTATTCGCCCTTTTTTTTGTCCTTTTTTGTTAGCCCCTTTTGCCATACCCAGCGGCGCCCATAAAATGCAGTGAGACGTATGGCTCATCGCCGATTACCCAGCTGTCGTGCGGTGAGGGTGGCACGTAGAAAAGGTCGCCTGGTTTCATTTCAACGACCTCGCCATTAGCCATCGCGGCCGTAGCCGAGCCAGAAACAACCATCCCAACGTGTTCAACGTGGCAGTAAGCTTCGTTCATAGCAGAGCCAACATCTTCCGACCACTTCCATCCCGGCTGATACGTCGCTCTTCCGATAGTCATCCCGCCAAGCGATACCAGCTCAAACTTTTCCTTGTCGAATTCACGGAGTTCATCAGGGTTTTCAAAGCGTTTTAAAACCACATTCATGTCGGTCATGGCTTTATTCCTAGGTGTAATGCATGCAGGCATCGGTGCTCGGTGACGCGGTATCACGCGACGATATTGAGTGTAAGTCGCTATTTACATGAATGAAACGCATGCAGGTTTGAAGTTAACGCCTGTAGGAAACAAGGACGAAGTATAGGCAGTTACCATTTTATTGAGGCGTCCAGACTACCATTGCGGTCCTCGTTTGGATCCATGGACACACCCATGACTGAAATAGCTCTAGCGCTGTTTTTATTCGCTGCTCTAACGGCACTCGTTTACGCTCACGTTGGTTTGGACAATATCCTCAGAAGTTATCGCATTTGGTTCGAGGAAGATTACTGGGTTAACTACAACGTGGTTGAGGCGATCGCCTGGATCGCGAAAGCGGCGGTTGTTTTCCCGGGCTTAGTTTGGAAGCGTGAGATCTGGTAATTACACGTTGTGACGCTACTGACATCAGCGCTACTAATCTGGGTCTCTGAGCGTAAGTTGCTCCCCACAATGGTGGCATTCAACACCCTTTGGATTGGTCTTTCGTCGGTTGTGATTGCCCGGAACTTGCTGTGAATTAATGGGAGGTTTTGACATCTACCGATAGGGGCGCGCGCATTGACAGCTGTCAATTTGATTGCGAACCTAACCTAGGTGTCACGGTTCATGACGATGTGGCCGGTTAGCAGATTCGGTTGGCCGCGTATTGAGTCGATTAAGTGCGCCACAATACCTCAGAGGTCAGTATGAATCGCTGCGAGCAGCAGATCATTGAATTGTCCGGTAAAACACCTCCGATGGGTTCCCGCCTCAAATGATGGGCTAGAGGATATGATTAGATTCGGATCTGTTGGTCGATGGTATATCGGCGCGCTGATACTGCTTTCAGCACTCTTGTTATCGGACATCGCGTCGCGCTTTAAAGCGTCTCGTGAGCAAATAATCCAACAATTCGAAGCCACCTTTGAAAGAGATGCATCGCGTCGCGAAGGAATGCGAGATTTCCTTCTTCGTGATGCGCAAGCCGCGGTGCAACTTGCGCTTCACAGTATAGCGCCCCTTGCAGATGCGGATACTGACGAAGCGCGTTGGGTTATTTTGGATGAGGCCTTCAGGGAAATGAGGGGCACGCTCAGACACTCCCGCTATGATTTTTTTAATACGTTCCTGGTTCAGGAAACCCCCGACGGTGATTTGATATTAAGAGGGCGTTACCCGGTTGAGGCGCCGATCATCGGGATATCTGTCGCCAATACGCCATTATTCAATCACGTTGACCCTGCATCAATTGAGCTTTTTGAGGAGAGTAACGCGGTCTATCAGGTCGAAGCCGATCCTCTGCTGGCGATTGCCAGCCCACAACCTGTCTTGATCAGCACGCGACTCATATTCGACGGTGATTCGGGGCAGTCACGCTGGTTTTCGATCCACAGCGTTGGTCTGGCTGCTGCGAATCGCAACATCGACAGCATCGGTCAGCAGATGGTGGGTGGGATTACGCCTATGCGTATCATTACCGTGGATGCAAAGACTGGTGACTGCTTATTTGCGTGGGACGCGGGTGCAGATGCAGTGGATTGCAGCGCAGTTGCACTCGAAGATAGCAGAAACTATCTGTCTCGCTACAATTCCGATCGTGCTAACGCAATGACGTACAGTGTTTATCAGCCAAACGAGGCCTATAAGGCCCTAAAAACGACGGCAGCCGGGTCTGAGGAAGCGTGGAGGGCAGCGATTCCTGCAACGCTGGCGCTTATTCTACTCTTTACAACAGCGGCTTACATGCGCTTCAGAGCAACCAGTGCTGATACGATAAGATCGTTTGCGGATTCGCTACTTGTGAAAGACTCGGTGAATACATCGATTCATGACGTATTAAGCCGGCAGCTAGAGCGAATGAGTCAATTTGCTTTTTCGATGCGCGATGGTGATATCCCCGAAAGTGAGCGCAGATACTTCGATATTGCGATCAGCGAATTCATGCAGGCGACCCTCAGTCTCAATACCCTACGGTTAGAGAGTCCGCCGACATCAGCCGGCCAGCGGCCTAGAATCGAGAAGGTCGATTTAAAACAGCTTACCTCCTTGGGACAAATGGTTTTGGAGGTATCCACCATCGATACGCCCGTTGATGCTAAGTTTTTGAGTGCGGATGATTTGCCAGACACGGTTCTTGGCTACAGCTACAGTATTCAAACTGCGTTGATGGCGGCCCTCGGTTTGTCTGCTGAGACCACTGACGAAGGACGAATTGAGGTCTCTTTGTGGACAGAAGAAGTTGAGGGTTTTGAATGTCTTTACCTTCGCATCATCGACAGCGGTATCGGTTGGGGGTTAGCACTCGATCAATCGGCGGCGGACAGTTCAGAGGCTGAAGGCAGTGCCGCACGTAAGGCCTTACTTGCTTGTCTTGATCACTCCGGAACTAAGTTGCTACGGCAAGAAGAAAGTGAATATCAAAACGAATACGAGCTTCGTTTGTGTAACGGTAATCCCGAAGCCTAAATCGTTTAACGGTCGGAGTTTTGCGCGTGCTCACTGAGTTGGCGCAACGTCGCGTTAAAAAGTGCTAGCGCTGCTTCGGTAAAGTGGAACATGTTTTCTTCTCGGTTTGCTATTGAAGTCTCCACCGTGACAGTCGCGTTTAGCGGCCCACTGATTCCGACAACGCTCGTCCCCGGGGCGTGCCCATACGGCGTACCCTTTGGACCTGCCGCTCCCAGCTCCGCAATGCCCCAGGTTGCATCAAGTTTTAGACGCGCTGCGTGGGCGAACTCAGCCACCATAGGCTCCGTGAGTGGTTTTAGTCCCTTTACCTTTGCTAAATCAAGGTCAAGGAAGGCGTGCCGAGATTCGCGAGTATAGATAATACTGCCGCCTCGGAAGTATTTCGACGCACCGGGGACAGCTAAGAGATTTGCGGAGATGAGCCCACCGGTCGATGACTCAGCGATAGAGACCGTTTGGTCGCTTTCGATGAGTTTGGCAGCGATAGCGGTACAAATGTCGGCGAACATATCAGCGTCCAAGTCTTCTTAATTTCGCTATTACGCTAACGTCAAAACATAGCGTTGGTCACGAAGAATCTAATATTCCTCATCAAGCCCTTAATCACCGATGGAAATCCATCCGTA
>CAJXZI010000066.1 GCA_913063005.1 uncultured Halieaceae bacterium
GTCATCATTTTCACAAGATCACGATGATCGTTGATCGTACCTGCGGCTTTCCCGTAGGCCCAACCCGCCAACAAGAACGTCACAAAAAAGGCCGCCACTAAGCTTTTATAAAACGGCGCCATTTGAGCCTCAGCCGATGCGCTCTCATCGATAAGCGGTGTGCCAGGCCCTATTGTGAAGTAGGTCCACAACGCGATAACAAAGAGCACTGCCCATCCTGCGTTCTTAAGGCCTTTGCGCTCGGCATCGGTAAGTTCGCGATTGCTGTCGTCGTCTGCGCCGGTTGCCGCTGCGAGCGACGGGTCAAACGTACCCAGTCGGGGCTCGATAATCCGATCGGTGACGTACCAGATAACCGGCAGGAAAACGAAGGTCATGCCCGCGATAAAGAACCAGTTACCGGCAATGTTTGCCGTGAAGCCCTCGAAAACCGTCAAAACACTGGCTTCGGTGATACCAAACAAAAGCGCATCCAACTGACCCGGTAAAAGGTTCGCGGAGAATCCGCCGGAAACGCCGGCAAAAGCTGCTGCAATACCGGCAATCGGGTGCCTTCCAGCCGCGTGAAAAATAATTCCCGCCAGCGGAATAAGCACCACATAAGCCGCGTCAGCAGCCAGGTTACCCACCATTCCTACCAACACAACTGTCGGCGTTAGCAATACATTGGGAACGTCTTTCACACCCGCTCTCATCGCAGTCCCAAAAAGCCCGACACGCTCAGCAACACCTGCGCCTAACATGACAACGAGTACGTAGCCGAGCGGATGAAAATGGGTGAAGGTCTTGGGCATATCCACCCATAGCCTCGCGATATTGTCAGCTGACAACAAGCTGGTTGCAGTGATCACTTGCTGCGTTCCGGTCGCAGGGTCGATCTTCGTAGGGTGCAGCGCAGAGACACCTGACAGACTGGCAAGGACTGAAATAGCGACTAAGCCAACGATCAGCCAAAAGAAAAGAAAGACCGGGTCGGGTAACTTATTACCGCTTCGTTCGACCCATCCCAAGAATCCGCCCATATCCTGCTGTGCACCACCGGTGGATGTACTCATCTGCTAGCCCCCTTTCTAAGCTCTCGCTACACGCTTCAATCGTCTGGTGATTTTTTGAAACTCTCTCTTCGCACTTGGTCTCATCAAACTTGCCCCACTAATGCCTAGTCCGATCACACTTGGTCTAAACCTACTTGCAGCGAGATGAGCATAGGTCCCCAGCACGACCCTCGCGATCTGTGTTTTCGTTCTCGCGAGTTGCTCTCAGCACCTTACCAAGGAGACCATGCAAATCGGCAAACGCTTACCGTTCAGACTTAATGCGCTTGCCAAAACCCTCGTGAAAAAACTTACCCCTGCTTAAGATAGCAGGGTGAGCTTGTCGCGGGGTAGTTCAAAGTATCGCGCCGGCAAGATCAACAGCAGCTGCTGACATGCGCTGAGTAAAGGCCCATTTAGCTGAAGCCAGAAGCGAGCTCTGCGGTGTAACCCATAGATTCAAGCATGCTCGCAACGGCCAGGGTCGTTCTATCGCCATACTCCGGACCAATCACTTGTAACCCAAAAGGCAGTCCATCGCTGTGGCGCCCCACCGGTACAGCCGTCGAAGGTAAACTACACAACGTCGCAACGCCCGCCCAGACAACATTGTCCGAGTAGGGGCGAGGCTCGCCGTTAACGAGAATTTTACGCGCGCCAAACGGTGTATCTTGATCATGCGGCATTGCTGTCGTCGGTGTTACGGGGCAAATCAGCACGTCGTAATCCTCAAAAAACGCCGCCCACTTTGCCACCAGGTGAGCGCGAATCTCATTCCAGATGAGCCATTCGCGATGTGGTAACAATGTCCCACGCGCCTGAATCGCATTATGAGACTTATCGTCAGGCCCCAATTCTCGGGCAACGCGTTCCATGAGCGCAATTTCATCAGGCCCGAAACTGGCACCAATGATCGGTGATAAATGCATAAGATAGGTTTCGTGATGCTCGGCGAGAGAAAAGTCAGGCTTTGCCTCTGTAACCGCTGCCCCCTGCGATGCGAGAGCTTGTACCGCCTGCTCGATGCCAGCAAGAATTTCATGATCAACTGGGCAGTAGTCATCGCCCAACCAGACACCCACTCTCAAGTGCTTCACAGACTCCACTCGGGAAGCCGGCAATGCCAGTTCGAGCCCAGATCCGGGCTTTGTATCAAAGCCCACTGTTACATCGAGGGCCAGCTCTAAATCCTCCACTGATCTGGCGAGTGGCCCCATAACCCCAAGCGCAGATGTGGTCAGTGCACCGTGTGCCGGAGGTACATGGCCACGCTGGGGAATAATATCGAACGTTGGCTTATGACCGAAGAGGCCACAGAAATGTGAGGGTGTTCGGATAGACCCACCGATATCGCTACCAAACTCTAATGGCGTCATTCCCGATGCCAAAGCCGCTGCAGCACCACCGGAGGAACCTCCAGGTGTTCGAGCAACATCGTGCGGATTATTGGTCGTCCCGTGGATCGCGTTGTAGGTTTGAAGGTCAGCACAGTGAAGCGGCGTGTTTGTCTTGCCTAAAATGATCGCGCCCGCTGCTCGCAACCGCTGAACCACCACCGCGTCGGTATCAGAAACCCGGCCTTTGAAAGGCAAGTGGCCGACTTCGCAGGTCAGCCCTGTTACCTCGTAGGCGTCTTTAATCGTCATTGGCAGGCCGTGCAACGCACCCAAAGGCTCACCGCGCTTAACCATTTCATCCGCGTGCTGGGCCTCTTCGCGCGCAGCTTCGAACCGTTCGGCAATCACGGCGTTAATCGCACCGTTATGTGCTTCGATCCGCCCGATAAAGTACTCCGTCACCTCGAAAGATGACAGCTCTTGATTCTTAATGAGGCGCACCAACCCCTTTGCATTGTTATCCAGCACGAGCTCAGTCTCTTGCAATAGCAGGCAACGCTGCCGATAGATCAAGAGAACATAAGGTCTACGCCCCGTTCAAGTCCTGTATTTTCCCTATTAGAGTAAAAAATGGGAGTAACGAATCGGGACACAAAATTGGGATGAAGATTAAGGCGCGAGAACCGTTATTGGCCGATCGGTGGCGCAATAATTTTAAAATTCTGACGACCCGATGGATCCTCGTTAAACCCGTCTTGGACAACGATCAAACCGTTGGGAAACCGGTCGCCTAGAAAGGCTGATGTTGCATCCAAACCGTCTGTCTCTTGAGCGCCATCGATCCCTGTTTCGCCGGTGACAATTCGGAAGCGCTTTATAAATGAGTGAGGATAGGCCAGGTCGTACATCGCATAGCTATCATTACCCTGCGATGACACCAAGATAACTTGCGGGTCTCCCTTGTAAAGCGCTACGCCCTCAACGTCCGCAGCAATTCCGCTGGCGCCATCAACTTCGTCGATGAGCTCCGGTTCTGCAAATCGGCCCTGCTGAAGCGGAAGTCTCCACAAACCCCGCTCCTCTTCACCCACGAACACCACCTGGGACTGGTCATCTTGCACGCAACCCTCTAGTTGGCTGTCGAATTGATAACTGTCGCTGAGCGACATAGCGAATTCATCGGCAAGATCGACCTGGTACTGCTCAATTAAACCGTTTTTGTATGTGACATAGGCAACCAGCTCGCCCGCCGTAACACCGAGACAAAATCCATAAGGCTCGGGCGAATCCGTAGGCAGGATAGAAACCAATTTTGGGGTTCCGTCGTCACCGATTGATAACCAGCCCACGCCATCAGTCTCTCGCTCAGAAAATCCAGCCACATCAACTCTGCCTGCTTGGGACGTCAGATTCTGCCGAATATCAATATTGTTGGGACGTCCTGCGGGGATAAACTCAAGTAAGCGCCCGGATAGATCGTAAACCGCAATCCCTGATTGTTTATCGGTACCAAAAATTCGGCTTTCAGACACCGATTTTTGATTAATCCAAATAGCGGGGTCGTCTGCTGCGTCATCACTTGAGGCAACCGGCGCTGTCTCTACCACTGCCGAAACAACTTCCACACGATCCGCATCTGGATAAATTAACGCGTCACGATCTGTGGTCGCACAGCCGACAAAAACGGAAAGGGCCGCAACGGCGGCCCACCTCACTGAGAGTTTCAAAGAGCTTAACAAAGGCACTTAGAAACGAACCCTAATGCCCAGCTTACCTGTCCATGAGTATTCCTCGTACTGAAGCAAACGGTCGCGTCCGGGACCAGCCTGGTAGGCAATGTATGGCTCATCGGTAAGGTTGATAAGTTTGAGGAACACGCTGACACCATCCGTAACTTCGTAGTCAGTTGTGAAATCCACCTGCGTATGGTCCTTCACAAATCGGTCTTCCGCGGGGTCGCCATTGACTTCGTCAAGGTACATATCGCGATAAGCCACTGTCAAACGAGCACTTAAACGGTCTCTTTCGTAACCGATCAAGGCGTTGTACGTCGTCTCAGCGGCTGCTGGGAGAGCAATAGGTCGACCGTAGAAATCGCCTTCGGTGTCCGTGTACGTATAGTTAAGGCCAAGTACGAGGCCCGAATCGAACGCTTGACTATAAGCAAATTCGAAGCCCTGAATCGTTGCCGTATCACCATTGAGTGGAATCTCCGCCTCGTCGAACGCAACACTGTTGTAAACACCGTTGAAGGGTGCATCGTCAGCTTCGAATTCGGCGGTAACAATGAAATTCTCTACCTCTTTATAGAAGACGCCTGCTTGAACTACTGCGCTATCCGTGAAGTAGTGCTCCAGAGAGAGGTCGAAGTTCCAAGCTTCGTAAGGGTCTAGGTCGGGGTTACCAAATTCACCTTGTCGCTCGCCATCGTCCGCTTCTTCAACAATGAAAATGGGCGCTAACTGTCCGATATTGGGTCGGACAACGCTTTTGAAGATGCCACCTCTGAGGATCATATCGTCGGTCAATGAGTATTTCAGGCTTAGGCTTGGCAAAATATCCGTGTAACTTTGCTCGATGGCAATATCTGAGATGAACAGCGTGTCATCGTCTAACGTAACGCCATCTCGAACACCGCCTTCCTCGACGACCTCTGTCAGGTTACCGCGGACATCGTTATCCGTTTGTTCAACCCGCACACCGCCGATTAAAACCATACGATCTGTCTCGTACCGGCCCATGGCATAGAAGGCAAAGATATCTTCTTCTACCGCGAAGTCTTCGGCGTTGGATTCAAAGTCAGTGTCGAAAGTGTTTTCCTCGAAGCCAGACAAGTTTGCGTTGTTGAACGCGCGGACCGCGCCAAGGTCCGGTGTGGGCCCCATGTCAATCAAACCGTAACTTTGGGTGCCCAACACATCCGCCAGCGTGTAATCACCGTCGAAGTCCTCGAGCACTTGTAAGTAGATGTCATTTGTCTTTTCACGCTGTCGGAGCTTTAAGCCAGCCTTAAGCGTCATCTCGCCCGCACTGAAATCGAAGGATCTCGCAGCGTCAAATGAGATGGCCATCTCCTCGTCTTCGGTTTTGCCATCAACCAACTCGACCTTATTGACTTCATAAGTCGCGGCTTCGTTGAATCCAGCACCGTCCTGAGTAATGGTGTAAGGCGTGAAATCGAGATTGGTGTAGTCGAAAGACACACCTAACTGACCAGCCTCATCAAAGTCATTTCTAAAGCGCGTGGGGTCTTGCGTTTTGTATTCGTGCTCACTGGCTGATGCGAATGAAATCTTATAGTAAAAGTTCCAATCACCCGTATTCGTTGTACCGCCGAACTCGAACGTTTGGATGTCCTGAGTTTCGAAGCGATCTTTGATGCCACGTCGGACTGAAATCTCTCCATCCGCCGAGTCAAAGAATGCTGTATTTGCGTCACCAGAGGACGGATCTTCATCCATCTCAAACACCAGTCGACGACGCAACTCTAGGTCATCGAACTGGCTATAAAGTGCACGCGCAAAGAGTTCGGTCTGCTCAGAAAGCTTGTAATCAACAGTGAAAGAAATACCCGTGCGCTCTCGTTCAACATCGTAGTCTCGGTATTCGACCGCATCCGCAAAAACGATACCGTCATCGGTTTCACCCCAACCATCCATTTCCAGGTTGTCTGTCGACGTCTTTCGCTTTGAATACTTGACGCCGCCTGCGATACCTAGGCGATCGTTAAGTTTCTGAGAGAAGTCGAATCCATACTCAGGGGAGTACTCCTCGTTCAGGTCGTTATAAGAGCTAATCACCTGAGCTTTCGCGTAATCAGCGTCGCGATCGAACGCTTTGTTCGTCTTGATGTTAATGGCAGCACCGATGGTGTCAGCATCCATATCAGGCGTAAGCGTTTTTGATACCTCGATCGACTCCACCAAATCTGACGGAATAACGTCTAAAGCGACCGCTCTTGTGTCAGCCTCGGGTGATGGAATGCGAGTTCCGTTAACACTCGCTGAGTTCAGCGAAGGATCGAGTCCTCGGACACTGACGAAGCGTCCTTCGCCCTGGTCATTGAGTACGTTGATGCCGGGAAGACGACGGAGTGATTCAGCGACGTTTTGATCAACAAAATTGCCGATGGCGTCTGAGGTAAGAATGCTCTTGATGTTATCCGCGTCGCGTTGACGATCAATAGCCGAAGCAATCATTCCGCGCTGTCCGTAAACCACTGTTTCTTCTACGACGTCCTGTGCAATGGCGGGTGACATTGCTGCTGAAACTGCAAGCGGTAATATTAATTTTCGAATTGGCACCTGGAACTCCCGGTAACGTGAAATTTAAGCCGCGCAAATTATTCTCTGGCGGTTTCAGCACTGTTACGAGGGTGTTAATTTTTTGTGACTGAGGCTGAAAAATCTGCTTTTGTTGGCTCACAGTGAGAAGGAACGCGCGATCACAACCGAAGACAGGTGGAACACCGAGGAATAAACATAATGAAAATCGTAATCAGAGTGGTCGTCGCTGTCTTAGTCGTAGCAGGCCTGTATGCAACAAACCTCTTTTTAAAGCCCATCAGCAGAATTAAAGCGTCGCTCGCACAAACCAGTATCAGCGCACCCATCAATGTCGATGGTGAGGTGTTCCGCGATTTGAACCGCAACGGCAAGCTGGACGCCTACGAGGACTATCGGGTCGCAACGGCCGATCGTGTAGAAGACCTCCTCAAGCAAATGACGCTCGAGGAAAAAGTCGGACAGATGTTCCATCCGCCGGTGCTCATCGAGCCAGACCCTCTGTTCAGGGTGTTTCTGGAGGCAATGAACGCCGGTACGTCTATTGAAGAACTGATCACTCGAAAGTCACTCACCCATTTCAATTTCTATGGTGGTGCCAGCCCCGAAAACATCGCAAAGCGCTTAAACGAATTGCAGCGTATCGCCGAGCGCACTCGCTTGGGTATTCCTCTCTCCATTAGCAGCGACCCGGTTCATGAAGTGCCGCGAGGTGGCGGTATTGCATCCTTCACCCTGGGTGGCGTCTCAAAATGGCCATCACAACTCGGTTTTGCTGCCGGTCGCGATGCCAGCATGCTCGAAGCCTTTGGCAAAATCGCCGCTGCTGAATATCGCGCAATGGGGTTCACAACAGCGCTCCACCCGATGAGCGATATGGCCACCGAGCCACGCTGGGCCCGAAACTTTGGCACCTTTGGCTCAAATGCTGAACTGTCAGCGGAGATGACCGTTGCTTACATGAAGGGATTTCAGGGCGAGGGTCTTAGCGACCAGAGCGTCATGACCATGGTCAAGCACTTCCCTGGAGGCGGCCCTCAGCTCGACGGTTTGGACCCTCACCTCAAATCGGGCGAGAGTCAGGTTTACCCCGGTGAAAACTTTGACTATCACCTAGCACCGTTTATTGCCGCCATTGAGAACGACATGCGCGTTGTAATGCCCTACTACGGCATCCCCACGGCGCAAACCGACGAAGATGTTGCGATGGCTTACAACCGTTACATCTTGACAGACCTCCTTCGTGACGAGCTTGGATTCGAAGGGGTTGTTTGCACGGACTGGGGCGTTGTCACAGGTCGTATCTGGGGTGTTGAGGAGCTCACCGTCGAAGAGCGTTACTTAAAATCCGTTGAAGCCGGCGTGGATCAGTACGGTGGTGAAAGCGATCCCGAGTACATCGTCGACCTCGTTAACAGGGGTGCGATTAGCGAGGCGCGCATTGATGAATCGGTGCGCCGAATCCTGAAAAATAAATTCGATCTCGGCCTTTTCGAAGAGCCATTCGTCGACGAAGCAGTGATTAATGAGCTGGTTAACCTTCCTGAGTACACAGCGCTAGGCATGCAGGCACAACGCAACGCCGTTGTGTTGCTCGATAACGAGACCGCTACGCTACCACTCGCCGCCAAAACGCGGATTTTCGTCGATGGCCTCGAGCCTGATATTGCGGCGAACTACGGCACCGTTGTTGATAGCCCCGAAGAAGCCGACGTGGTACTCCTCTTTCTCAACACCGTCTTTAATGGCAACCAACCGGCCGGTACGGACAGCACCTTCGATCAGATGATGGCCACACGCTTCCCTGACACTAACTTGGCTTTCAATGACGAGATCCTTACTAAAGCGAAGTCCTACAGCGAAATAAGTCAGCTTGTAACCTTGGTGGACCTTAATCGGCCGGCGGTTTTGACCGAGCTCAAAGGTATGAGTAGCGCCTTGGTCGGGACGTTTGGTGTGTCCGATGAAGCCATGCTGGATGTTGTCTTCGGTGAGCACAACCCGGTAGGCAAACTCCCGTTTGAACTTCCGTCCTCGATGGCCGAGGTCGAGGCGCAGCTGGAGGATGTACCGGACGATACTGC
>CAJXZI010000067.1 GCA_913063005.1 uncultured Halieaceae bacterium
TAAAACGTGTACCGTTCTGATCTAAGAAACCATCGTTATTGAGGTTAACAAAGGCCTCAGGCGGTAAATCAGTAATCGGAAATAATTCCTCGGGCCCTGAGAAAGTACCGTCTGGCTGACGTGTTGATACGTAGTATTGGTCAACACCTTCGAGTAGCCTAGGACTCGTTCTAATTTCCTGTACCGCGAATCGCCCTGAGGTGATATCCGTATCGGTAATACCCACATTGAAACCCAGTCGCTGCGTCTCACTGATTGGGTATCCAAACGACATGGTCGCACCCACCGTGTTAGTGGTGTAGCTCGCGACGTTGATTTCCGAGAGATCAGACTTTCTGTAGAAGAGGCTAAAGCCACGACTCACGCCGTCCTCGGTAAAATAGGGGTTGTTGTAGTTGATACTCGCGACGCTTTGCCACTGCGATGAATTCAGATTGAGGCCGACTTGGCGTCCAGTACCTAGGAAATTGTTCTGCTGCAGGTTAAGGCCAACAATAAGCCCAGCAAACTGAGAGTAACCAAGGCTTCCACCAATAGAGCCAAAGCTCTGCTCCTCAACAGAGAAATCGATATCGACAAGATCGTCGTAACCTGGAAGCTCCACGGTTTCTACCTCCGCAGAACTGAAAAAACCTAATCGCTGGAGGCGAATACGCGACTGTTCGATGGCGGCAGCGGATGCAGGCGCCGCCTCCATCTGTCGCATCTCACGGCGCAAGACCTCATCGGCCGTTCGCGTATTACCTTTGAAGTTAATACGTCGAACATAAGTTCGCCTGCCCGGATCGATAAAGAATTTAATCGCCACCTCGGCGTCACCATCCCCGACCTCAGGAATACCTGTCACCTTGGCGAAGTTGTAGCCTTCGTTACCTAAGCGCCGTGTTAGGTACTCTTCAGTACTGGTGACCAACTGCTGTGAAAAGATTTGACCGGGACCCACCAAAAGGAATCGCGATAAATCTTCCTCCGGCAATACAAGGTCGCCGGAGAGGTCGACATCCGTTACGGTGAAAAGGTCGCCCTCAGAGACATTCGCCGTAATGTAGACGGAGTCCTTGGTCGGGGATACCGCAACCTGCGTTGACTCTATTTCGAACTGCAGATAACCCCGATCTTGGTAATAACTGGTCAGTGTCTCTAGGTCTGACTCGAGCTTTTCTTTGCTGTACTTATCCGCGCTTGAGAAGAACGAAAACATGCCTCCGAGCTGCAGCTCAAAGAGTTCGAGCAATGTCTCGTCATCAAAGACCTCGTTCCCCACGATATTAATGTGCTTAATCTTCGAAACGGTGCCCTCATCAATCTCGATGCTGATCGACACCCGATTTCGAGGTTCTGGAATTACCTCAGTATCGATCGACGAATCGTACCGTCCCTGAATGACGTACTGCCGTCTCAATTCGCCTTGCATACCCTCAAGAGTAGAGCGTTGGAAAACCTGTCCAACAGCAAGCCCTGCGCCCTTCAGACCATCGAGAAGCGCTTCAGTTTCAATCGCTTTATTACCTTCGATTGTGATTTCGCTGATGCTGGGGCGCTCAGCCACGGTGAGCACGAGAACGTTACCATCACGCCCCACGGAAATGTCATCAAAATTACCCGTGTAGAAAAGGTTGCGAGAAATACTGCGAATGGCGAGCTCGTCGACCACATCACCAACGCTGACGGGCAGGGCAGCGAATACACTGCCGGGGGCAATACGCTGTAAGCCTTCAACACGAATATCTGCAACTACGAACGGTTCTGTTTGCGATAGAGCGCTTGGTGAAATAGCGCCAGCACAGGTGATAACCAGCACAGTAAGCAGGCTGGAGACTCTGGCTTTCGCTAACCAACAGCGAGCCCGATGACTAATTTTTTTGAGGACTAATTTCACGTCTTTCGTCTTTGTTTATCTTAGGTTGCTCTCTGGCGCGCCGGAGTATCTCACAGTCGAGCCACATCGTTGTATATGGCGAACATCATTAGTGTAAAAACTGCGACTAAACCGACCTGAAAACTCATAACTTGAATCTGCTCGGGCACGGGCCTACCCAATATGCCCTCAAGTGCGTGGAACACAATGTGGCCACCGTCGAGCACTGGGATTGGCAGTAGGTTGATTGCACCGAGTGAGATGGACAGTAGCGCAAGAAATGAAAGCCAAGTGGTAAACCCGCTCTCTGCCGTGCTGGCGGCGATCTGCGCGATCGAAATAGGTCCCGAAAGATTCTTGGTGGAGATAAGCCCTTGCACCATTTTCCACATTGACTCAAACGTGAAAACAGTCAGCGAATACGTTCGTTCGACAGCAGCGGTTAATGCCTCCAAGGGGCCGCGACTTTGACGCCGAATTCGACTCTCAGGGATCTCCGGGACAACAACGCCCATGCCCACGGTTCCGATTGAATCACGATTTTCGGGCATCACACTCAACACAACTTGACTGCCTGCTCGGCTCACCAAAACGTCGAATCGCTGGTCAGGGCGTGCGCGAACAAAATCAACCCATTGCGCCCACTGTTCAATCCGCTCACCTCCGGCTTGGATAATCATATCTCCCACCTGAAAACCTGCTCGGCTCGCAGCACCATCCTCTGATAAGGAGCCCACCTCGGGTTTTACAGGGAGAACCCCGAGTGTAAGACCAAGGGCCCCCACCGGATCGGGCGCCTCTTCAGCACCTAACCAATTAGTGATTGGCAACGAGTACTGTTGATTGATATCGCTGAGCACACTCCCCACACTTACCTCGATTTCACCGGTATCGCCCAAACGCTTGAGCAATTGAAACCTAACAGCTGAGACAGTTTTCGTGGATTCACCATCTACAGCAATAATTTCCTGCCCAACAGACAGACCACTTCGCTGAGCGGCTGAGCCCTCAGTGACGCCTTCAACGACTGGCGCCAGTCCCGTTTCACCGCGCAAAAAGAGTCCAAACAGCACAATGATGGCCAATAAAAAATTAGCTGCCGGACCGGCAGCGACAATAGCGAGCTTGTTCCGAACGGGCTGAGCACTGAAGGACTCTGAGCGGTTAACATCAGTGACCGCCACCTCATTATCGCGCTCATCGAGCATCTTTACGTAGCCGCCAAGTGGGATAGCACACAACGCGAACTCCGTTCCGTCTTTCCCTCGCCAGTTTGCAAGCGGACGCCCGAAGCCAATGGCAAAGCGGAGCACACGCACACCGCAACGCCGCGCAACCCAGTAATGGCCATATTCGTGGATGGTCACTAGAACACCCAATGTCACCAGGGCCATGAGGATAGAGAATAAAATTTGCATTTTTTTTAGTTACTACCCTATCGAAATATCTGAGGTGAACGCGGTCGCAGCGTCTCGGGCTGAGCGATCTAGGGCTTGGACCTCAAGCAGTGTGGTTGGTTCCGACAAACTAATGGATTCAAGTGTCGCCTCTATCGTCCTATCAATATCCGTAAATCTGATCTTCTGAGAGAGGAATGCATCAACCGCAATCTCATTAGCCGCGCTAAAAGCGCACATACCACCAGGGATGTTTATTGCCTCGTAAGCAAGACGCAGGCAGGGGAAGGCATCAAGATTCGGTGACTCAAAATCCAATCGCCCTGTTCTCACCAAGTCCAATGCCTCAACGCCAGCTTCGACCCGATCTGGCCACGATAAGCTATATGCGATAGGTGTTCGCATATCGGGTTGACCGAGCTGTGCTAGAACGGAGCCGTCTACATACCTGATGAGCGAATGAATAATGGATTGTGGGTGAACTACCACTTCAATTTGAGACGGTTCTCGGTCAAATAACCAACACGCCTCCGCCAACTCCAGCCCTTTATTCACGAGCGATGCGGAGTCTACTGAGATCTTTCGACCCATCGACCAGTTAGGGTGCGCACAGGCTTCATCAGGCGTCACGTAGTGCAGAGATTCGCGCGATCGTCCCCTAAACGGTCCACCAGAAGCGGTTAATAAGATTTTTTCGACACGCGCCATCTGGGGTATCGCGCGTTCATCACTCGGTAAGCACTGAAACATCGCATTGTGCTCACTATCGACCGGAAGAAGTAATGCGCCACCTTCGCGCACGGCATTCATAAATAAGCCGCCAGCACTTACCAGCGCTTCTTTGTTGGCCAGCAAAAGTCGCTTGCCCGCTTGTGCTGCGGCCAGCGCAGCAGACAGTCCAGCAAAACCGACGATAGCGGCCATCACCGTGTCGACTTCATCGCTCTGCGCAAAATCGACCATGGGTTGATCGCCTGCATGAACGAGGGTTTCTACCCTTCCCTTCAAACGAATCTCTAATTCGGCAGCCGCGTCATCAGAGAACATCACCGCATGAGCGGGTTCATGTTCAAGACATAGTGCCTCCATCTGATCGACAGAACGATTTGCCGCGAGGACCTGCGCTCGGTATTTGTCAGGATGCCTGCCAATAACGTCGAGCGTACTTAGCCCAATCGACCCTGTAGCACCCAGCACCATGACACGTTGCATTAGGCGTAGCCCACCAATACCAGGGACAGCGCGAAAAAGGGGGCAGCTCCGCAAATAGAGTCTAAACGGTCGAGGAGCCCGCCATGACCCGGTAACAACGTACCGGAGTCCTTACACCCGCTTTCGCGCTTGAACATGCTTATAGTGAGATCGCCAAGCACCGATGCACCGCAACAAAAAATACCGATCAAAAAGATTTCGACAGGATGAATATGCGCATACTCGGGGGGGAGCAGCCACCAGACTGTAGCTGCCAGACCCAACACGACAAGCAAGCCACCCCAAAACCCTTCTATAGTCTTTTTGGGGCTTACGTCGGGTGCTAAAGGATTTCGTCCCAAGGTACTGCCAACAAAATAGGCCCCGACGTCCGATGCGGCGACAACAACAATAAATAACGTAGTGAGCACCCAGCCATTCGGTAAACCCACCATGTAAGACAGCGACAACCAGCCGCCCCCCAAAACGAATAGTCCAATCAATGCGCGAGTCACTGAGGCTCGCCAAAGAAACGAGAGCTTGGGGTAACTGTCGACGAGTAGCGCGTTGGCCAGCCATGCAAAACACGCTACGCCTAACACGGGCCGAATAGCTGTCGAGCTCAAAATCAAGTCTTGGTGATAGGTCAGGATAACCCCGGCGCACATACCCACAAAAACCAGCGCAAAAACCGTCCTAACCCAGCGAGCATCCCAGCCGGCTAAGCCCGCCCACTCCCAGGCACCTGCCGCAAAGACAACAGCGACAAGAGCAGACATCATAAGAGGTGGCAACTGCGTCACCGCCACCAGAAAAACGGCGAGCATGATCAGTGCCGTATAAATACGCTTAACCAACACTAGATAACTTCCCTTGCTGGCCGCCCACCGTATCTCCTATTTCTTCCGCGAAATTGCTCGATAGCCACGTCCAGCTCATCGACACTGAAGTCAGGCCAGAGCGTATCAGTGAACCAAAGTTCAGCATAGGCAAAGTGCCATAGGAGGAAATTGGATAGTCGCCACTCACCACCGGTGCGTATGCAAAGATCTGGGGCTGGCTTGTCAGCGAGCGACATGCGTGAGCTCAACATACGCTCATCAATGTCGTCTGCACAAAGCAGGCCTGCCGCAACGTCACGCGCCAAAGAGGAAGCTGCGGCACTCACGTCCCACCTGCCGCCGTAATCAAGCGCCAAGACCAGCGTCGACTCCGTGTTGTGGCTCGTTGCGCGCTCTGAGTCTTCCAATAACTTCGCAATCCGTGGGCTCAGTCGATCCCTTCGACCGATAAATTGAACTCGCACACCGTCAGCCGCAAGTTCCTTAATCTCACGCCTTAGATACCGTGATAGAAGAGCCATCAGTGCGCGAACCTCAGGCTCGGGACGTTGCCAGTTCTCACTGGAAAACGCGAACAGCGTCAGGGTTTTGATGCCACGATCGCGGCAGGCATACATGAGCGGCTTGACAACGTCGGCGCCAGCTCGGTGACCGATGGGACCGGGCACACCGCGCTTTTTAGCCCAGCGATTATTGCCATCCATGATGATAGCAATGTGCTCGGGAGTAGTTCCAGTAGTGCTGGCAGGAAGATTCACTTCGCCATCAGTCCGCTGTCAGATTTCCATCAAGTCGGCTTCTTTGACACCAAGAGCCGCATCAATCTTGGCGACAAAAGCATCCGTAAGCTTCTGAATCTGATCCTGACCTCGACGCTCCTCGTCCTCTGAAATCTCTTTTTCTTTCACAAGATCTTTCAACATGCCGTTCGCATCGCGTCGCGCATTTCGAATAGAGACACGTGCGGACTCAGCCTCCGCGCGGGCCTGCTTGATGTACCCTTTGCGAGTCTCTTCCGTAAGCATTGGCATTGGAATTCGAATCACGTCACCTGCTGTTGAAGGGTTTAAACCCAGGTCACTCTTCATGATCGCCTTCTCAACGTCTGGTGTTATCGATTTGTCAAACACGCTTACCGCTAGGGTTCTCGCATCTTCGACATTAATGCTTGCCATTTGCTTGAGTGGCGTTTCCGCACCGTAATAATCGATGCGTATACCATCGAGGATACTGGGGTGAGCGCGACCCGTGCGAATCTTGTTGAAGTTCTGCCCCAGAGCCTCCAGCGACTTTTCCATACGCTCTTCAGCATCGCTTTGTATATCGTCAATCATGTATTCGATCTCCTCATCAATAGCGTCCTTCGGTCGCCCGAAAACAACTACTGAATCAATGTTCCTTCAGATCCGCCACGTACAATACTTAATAAAGCGCCTTTCATCGACATATTAAATACACGCACCGGCATCTGATGATCACGCACCAAACAAATCGCCGTAAGGTCCATCACACCTAGCTTCTTATCGAGTACCTCATCGTAGCTGAGCGACTCGTATTTGACAGCCGTCGGATCTTTCATTGGGTCGGCGTTATAAACACCGTCGACCTTGGTCGCCTTCAGCACGATATCTGCCTCGACCTCGATACCGCGTAGGCAAGCCGATGAATCTGTGGTGAAGAATGGATTACCGGTTCCGGCTGAGAAAATCACAACATCACCCTGAGACATGGCACGAATAGCCTTTCTTCGGTCGTAGTGGTCAACGACGCCACTCATAGGGATGGCTGACATTACCTGAGTTGCGATGTTAGAGCGTTCAAGCGCATCGCGCAGTGCCAGTGCGTTCATAACCGTCGCCAACATACCCATATGATCACCGGTTACGCGATCAAGGACCGCCGACTGTAAAGCAGCACCTCGAAACAGGTTTCCGCCACCTACAACCAATCCGACTTGGACACCGATACCCACCAGCTGCCCAATCTCTAAGGCCATCTGATCGAGCACCTTCGGATCAATACCAAATGACTCCTCGCCGGTAAGAGCCTCACCGCTGAGTTTGAGTAAGATTCGCTTGTAGACTTTTTCCGTTGCCATACTTGTCTCCCAGAACTCATTCGCCATCATAACAAATAGCGGTGCGTTTATTCTCGGCCCGTTTTCGCGTCCTTTTTTCAAGCCGCCTTGTATATCTTATGTACTTTCTCGCGGTATCTCGTGTGTATGTTATCGCGATATCGCGGCATGCTTACGGCGGCCGTTTTCTTTATAGTCTTCAGGACACCAGCGCCGTTGCCCCAAAGGTCCTTGAGCCTTGACGGCACTTCGTGTCGAATCTGGCTGTTTATCGCCAACAGGCTAGCGAAACACCGGCCTAACCTGACAGTCCAGGCAAACATCAAGAAGCCCGTCCAAACCGCGCCGCGAATGCATTTGAGCGCTAGGTCATGCTTATCAAGCGGCAGAATGCCAGCGCCAAGACCACGTTGTCTGGCCTGAAAGCACCCGTGGCTATCGACACAACGGCAGAAAACAGGCTAATGAGCCTGCCCGACTTCCGAGTCACAGGTCTTTTGTCGACCCGTGACCCGGACGTGCTTATAGCATCCCGCGTTATTAATTACCGAGCTGCGCAGCAACTTCAGCAGCGAAGTCGACCTTCTCGACCTCAATACCTTCACCCACTTCGAAGCGTGTAAATCCTGAAATGCTAGCACCCGCCGCTTTGACTAGCTTACCAACAGTGACATCTGGGTCCTTGACGAACGCCTGCTCAGTCAAACTATTTTCAGAGAGGTATTTGCGGATACGGCCTTCGATCATCTTCTCAACGATCTCTGGTGGCTTACCTGAATCAGCGGCCTGCGCCGTGTAGATTTCACGCTCTTTCTGCAACTGCTCCTCTGGCATATCAGCCGGTGATACAACCGCCGGATTGACTGCAGCCACGTGCATAGCGACGTCTTTTGCCAACTCTTCATCACCGCCCGCAAGCTCTACAAGCACAGCGATGCGGTTATTACCGTGAACGTATCCGCCAACAACGCCTTCGGCCGCTGAAACAACGCCGATACGACGGACCGAGATATTCTCACCGATTTTTTGAACCAGCGCCTGACGGGCGTCCTCAATATCGCCACCTGCGATCGCCGCCACATCATCAGTCTGAAGCTCAACGGCCTTATCCATGACCTGAGACACAAAACCTGCGAAGTTCTCATCGCGAGCCACGAAGTCCGTCTCGCTGTTAACTTCACCAATTACGCCCGACTTACCATCGGCAGCAATTCTGATCGCAACAACACCATCAGCGGCCGTACGACCCGCTTTTTTAGCAGCCTTCATACCGCTTGATTTACGAAGCTCTTCGATCGCAACTTCGATATCCCATGACGTCAATCATTTGCTGTACGCGCTCGTCAAGCAGTGAGCGCACAAGCCC
>CAJXZI010000068.1 GCA_913063005.1 uncultured Halieaceae bacterium
GATCCAATGTTACGCTCGGAGTCTCTACATCAGCTGAGCCTGAATCGATCTGATCCAGCGAGTTATCTACTGTTTCCGTTGCAGGTTCGACAGACGAAGCCATAGGCGTATCCATTTCCGCACCTTCTGACGTCTCTGAGATGCTTGCAGATTTCACCGTTGCAAAGATCTCCGCTGAGTTATCCGCACCTTCTGCTACGCCATTGCCTGCCGCTGCTGCCAATGTTTCTGAAGCAATTGTCGCTCCAGCTGCATCTGAACTTCCAGTTGCCCCAGTTTGCTCCGAAGATGCCGCATCAGATTTAGGACCACGTCTGCGGCGACGACGACCTTCCGAGCGTTTATCCGCTGGGCGATGTCGCGGCTCGGCAACGGCGTCGGATGCCTCGTCAGCAGAAGCCGAATCGCCAATATTGTCGTCGCCATCAAGGGGCTCGCCGGTGTCAACTGTCGAATCTACTGCGTTCTCCGAGCCTGCCTCACCCGCACTGCGTCGACGACCACCACGACGGCCACGTCTGCGACGCTTTTTCGGTTCACCTTCAGCGCCACTTTCTCCATTCTCGCTATCAGCCGCTGATGGTGTATCGGCCGATGGTTTGGTATCGATGTTTGCATCGGCATCAGCTTGTTTGACGGGACGCTTGCGCTGGCGATTATTGCGTCGCTTGGACTTGCTGCCAGAGCGCGCCTCAGGTTTATTTTCGTCCTTACTATCTTTCTCTTCGACTTCCTCAGCTTTCGGCATGGGTGCGAATAGTGCGGCCCACAAACGGGGGAATAAGCCAGGCTTTGGTGCACTCTCAGTCTCCTCGACTGCAGGTGCTTGCTCAGCTTTCTCAGGTACAGGTGATGCAGCCTCAGGTGCAGGTGATGCAGCGGGCGGCGGCGCGTCAGGCGTTACACCTCGCACGAGCGCTTGTGGCGCTGGCGCAGCCTTCTCTTCGTCGTTGTTTGCAGCTTCGCCTTCAAACGCTGAGAGGTCGATCTCGAAGCTCTCGCGCTGATCATCGTCGACCTCGTCATCACGCAACCGTATTACTTCAAAGTGAGGCGTCTGCATGTTTGGATTAGGGATGATGAGTACACGGACTTTGGTTTCCTGCTCAATCTCGCCCACTGCAGAGCGCTTCTCGTTAAGCAAGAAAGCAGAGACGTCGACAGGAACAATCACGCGTACTTCGCCTGTTCGCTCCTTAGAAGCCTCCTCCTGAATAAGCCGGAGGATGGCTAGTGCAAGAGACTTTGTGTCCCGAATGGTGCCCTGACCCGTACAGCGCGGACATACCATACCACTGGTCTCACCAAGTGAGGGCCGCAAACGCTGACGTGACATTTCCAGTAGGCCAAATCGCGAGATGCGACCGAGCTGTACTCGCGCTCGGTCTATCTCCAAAGCGTCACGCATACGGTTCTCGACCGCACGCTGGTTTTTAGATGCGTTCATATCGATGAAATCGATAACAACAAGACCGCCCATGTCGCGCAGTCTAAGTTGACGGGCAATTTCTTCAGCAGCTTCCAAATTTGTTTGAAGTGCTGTTTGTTCAATATCACTGCCCTTGGTTGCGCGGGCAGAGTTGATGTCAATAGACACTAGCGCCTCTGTAGGGTCTATAACTATCGAGCCGCCAGAAGGTAGCCGAACTTCCCGCTGAAACGCCGTCTCTATCTGGCCTTCCACTTGGAATCGATTAAACAGAGGCAGGGAATCGTCGTAAGCTTTAATTCGATTCTGGTACTTAGGCATCACCATACTGACGAAATCGAGCGCCTGGCGGTGTGCGTGAGCTTCGTCAATCAGAACTTGATCGATGTCGTCCTTCAGGTAATCTCGAATCGCGCGGATGATGACATCACTCTCCTGGTAAAGGAGCGTCTGTGGTGGGTTTTCATCAGCGGCTTCAGAAATGGCCGCCCATAACTTAAGCAGGTAGTCCAAATCCCACTGCAATTCCTCAGCTGAGCGTCCAACGCCAGCTGTGCGGATGATGACACCCATACCGTTGGGTATCTCGAGTTGGTTCAGCGCATCGCGAAGCTCGCTGCGATCTTCGCCCTCGATGCGTCGAGAGATGCCGCCCGCTTTGGGATTATTAGGCATCAAGACCATGTAACGGCCGGGAAGGCTAATGTAGGTCGTCAGTGCTGCGCCTTTTGTGCCGCGCTCTTCTTTGTCGACCTGGACGATAACCTCGGTGCCTTCTTTGATTGCGTCCTTGATTCGCATTTTGCCGTCTGAGGGCGCTGCAGATCGATAGTACTGGTGTGCAATCTCTTTTAAGGGTAAGAAGCCGTGGCGTTCAGCACCGAAATCGACAAACGCGGCTTCGAGGCTAGGCTCGACGCGAGTGACTTTCGCTTTGTAAACATTGGCTTTTGTTTGGAGTCGGGCACGATTTTCAATGTCTAAATCGTATAGTCGCTGCCCATCTACAAGCGCTACGCGCACTTCCTCGCGCTCTGTAGCGTTGATTAACATCTTTTTCATTTGTCAGGTTCCACAAGGCAACCCAACAGCGGGCGAGCGCACGTTTAGTGCACGACACTAAGATATGGCGAGTTCTCTAAACTCGTTACTAACTGCTTGTCGTAACAAGACTTTTGCTAAAATCCTGTCGAATTCTCTCCGCGCCATTGGACCGCGGTTTAACTTATCGCTCTGAGCTGCCGTGACTGCTTCTTTCTTGATTCCATCGCGCCGGCGCTTCGAGCGGCTTACTCTTTCTGGTAATGACTGTCGCGAGCAGACTGTTCTGCGTTTCGCTTTCGCGTAAGATGTCGCGCTCAGGCATTCCGGAGCGGAGCATAGCATCGCGGCCGCATGACATCAATCGACCAAGATTCTATCGACCACAAGGGTAGACACGAAAATAAGGGGTTTAAGTCGCTCGTGAGCAAAACCAGCGTGCAATTCATTTCAATCTCGGACGAAGAGTCTGGCCAACGCGTTGATAACTTCTTATTGCGCACGCTAAACGGTGTTCCCAAGACACGGATATACAAGGCTATTCGCAAAGGGGAAGTGAGAGTCAATAAAGGACGCGTAAAACCGGAAAACAAGCTTACTGCCGGTGATCTGATTCGCGTGCCACCGCTGGATGTGGTCGAAAGTAATGCGCCTAAATCCATTCCTGACCGCTGGTTCAAACGTATTGCAAAGAGCGTGGTCTACGAAGATCAAAATCTGATTGTATTGAATAAGCCCACGGGACTTGCGGTTCACGGGGGCAGTGGCGTCAACTTCGGTTTGATTGAGTCTCTTCGACAAATCTACCCCAATCAGCGTTACCTCGAGCTTGTTCATCGGCTTGATAGGGATACGTCTGGACTCATCATGGTGGCAAAACGCGCCTCTACTTTGCGAGAGTTGCATCAATTGTTGCGCGGTGACGGTGTGGATAAGCGTTACCTTGCCCTCGTTCATGGCAAATGGCCGGCGCATCGAGTGAGGGTCGAAGCGTCGCTCGAGAAATCCGGTTTGGCCTCAGGCGAACGTGTCGTTCGGGTCTCAGCTGATGGTCGGCGCAGTATTACGGATTTTCGAGTCGTTGAGCGGTTGAATGGAGCCACATTAATTGAGGCCAAGCCAGTCACGGGTCGTACCCACCAAATTAGGGTGCATGCGCAGCACGCAGGTCACCCGATCATGTCCGATCCAAAATACGCCAGCGAAGATCAATTGAACGAGGCAAAATCGATTGGCTTAAAACGCCTCTTTCTTCATGCTTACCGTCTGTCGTTCAGGTTGGACGGCTCACTCTATGAGTTTGAGGCGCCAATGGATGCGGAGCTACAGCAGGTTTGCGAATCGATAGCGCTGCGCAACAGCTTTTCGTAAGAACAACCCAGGGCTCTAATAATCACACCTCGGCTCACCCCCCAAAGGGCATGTGTTTATAGAATCTCGTGTAACTCGGGGTAATGCCTGGGATGTGACGTCGACGATTTAGCGCTGTCCGTTTTTGTGCGGCGCTGGCTACGTCACGCGGAAGCCAGAGTAACTAAAAGAGTAACTAAAAGAGCTGCCGACTCCCAAGGTTGGCTCTTCACCTGCGAATTGGGTGAGCCCAATACTGCTCTCCCAGTGCCGCTTTTAATGTCTTGCGCGTTAACCGCATCCGTCCGCAAATAAAATGCTTTGGGTATTTATTGAGTTCGACGTTAGGGAACGAGAAGCCCCTCGCGTCTGAGCATGCCGCAGAGCTTTATGAGCGGCAGTCCCTCAAGTGCCGTTGGGTCTGACCCCTCGAGCTCATGCATCAGCGATATACCAAGGCGTTCCCATTTGAATGAGCCTGCGCAATCGAGTGGTTTGTCGTACTCCACATATCGAGCAATCTCATCACTCGATAACGCTCGAAGTGTTGCCCGAGTCGTCACAAGGTCAACCTGGCACTGATCCGTATCTGTGTTGTAAAGGGCGAGGCTGGTGTAGAAGGTCACGGTTTGGTCTTGCGCTTGTTCAAGTTGCGCTCGCGCGTTTTCTGGTGTGCCTGGCTTGTGCAACTGCCGATCTCCCAGCACAGCCACTTGATCCGAGCCTATGACCAAGGAATTGCTCTCGGAAACTGATCGCGCCTTCTCCTCTGCAAGTCGCATCGCCAATGACGAGAAGGGTTCGCCTGTAATGGCAGTTTCATCGGTCCCAGGGGCCACTTTCGTAAATGGAAGTCCGAGTCTTTCGAGTAGGGCAGCGCGGTAAGGAGAAGTCGATGCTAAAACGAGATTTTTCACGGATAGATACCACTTTTAGGTGTGAGATTTTGACAGCATAGAATTTTGACAGTTTAAGCACCCATACGTATAGTCCGCCGCCATGTCGCGAACCACGATACCCAAGGAAGCTGAATTACGGAATTGGGCTGCGCGTGAGTTGAGCACCCAGGGTTCCGTGAGCTTGGATAAAATGCCGCGTCTCGAGGCAGTGACGCTGGGCGCGCAATCTGAGGCTCACGCTAGTCTGGCGTGTCGCAGGGATGAACAGCACCGATACTTGGTAGACATCTCAACAGACATGACGGTGGTAATGCAGTGCCAGCGTTGTCTGATGCCCTGCGACGTTGATTTGAGAGCTGCGGCCACGCTGTGTGTGCTGTGGGATGATGATGCTGCGAGCGAATTGCCGGCGAGTTACGATCCCCTTATTTCCGGGGATACATCGAACTTGCATGCACTCGTGGAGGATGAGCTGCTACTGGCACTGCCGGCCGTGCCTATGCACAGCCGAGAGGAATGTCGGCATAGTGGTAACGAATTTGGGAACGGAGCTGAGGCAGAGGTGCCGCAGCGAGAGAATCCGTTTGCTGCGTTGGGCGACTTGTTAAAAGCTGATCCAGTGGAAGATAGCGCAGAAAAAAATTAGGTAATGAATTAAACTTATCCCACCGCACACGCTACCAAGCAAGGCGATGGTTAACAGGAGAGTAACATGGCTGTTCAGCAGAATCGTAAAACTCGTTCAAAGCGCGGCATGCGTCGTTCGCATGATGCATTGGGCGGACCTACACTGACCGTCGACAGCACATCGGGCGAGACGCGTCGTCGTCACCATGTAAGTGCAGACGGCTTTTACAAGGGCGAGAAAGTCGTAGACACCAATAACGACGACTAACGTCATGGGTTTGGGTGTTGTTTTCCCCGGCCAGGGTTCTCAGCGGGTCGGCATGCTTGCCGAAGCTTCGGCTGAGTTCGAAAGTGTTAAGGATTCCTTTTCTGAAGCTAGCGATGCTTTGGGCTACGACCTATGGGCTTTGGTATCGAATGGGCCGGAAGATCAGCTCAGCCTTACGGAGTTCACTCAGCCAGCCATCCTCACGGCCAGCGTCGCACTCTATCGGGCACTCACTGAGCGACACGCCATATCTCCTGCCGCTGGTGCGGGCCACAGCTTAGGCGAATATTCTGCCTTGGTTGCGGCCGGCGTGCTTACCTTGGGCGACGGTGCGTCTCTGGTTAGCAAGCGCGGCGCGGCAATGCAAAAGGCTGTGCCTGTTGGCGAGGGTGCGATGGCGGTTGTGCTTGGTCTTGAAGACAGTAATGTTGTAGACATTTGCGCCGATATCTCTACCGCTGACGCATTCGTCGGGGGCGTTAACTTCAACGCGCCGGGTCAGGTCGTGATTGCAGGGGCCACTGGCGCTGTCGATAAAGCAGTTGATGCACTCAAAGAAGCGGGTGCTCGGCGTGCGATGCCACTGCCCGTCAGTGCACCGTTCCATACTCCGCTTATGCAGCCAGCCGCCGATGTCATGGCGGAAGCCTTCGAGGCTGTTGCTTGGCATGCACCGAGTTTTCCTGTTGTCAGCAATGTCGATGGATCATTGCAGGTATCCCCGGACCTGATAAAGGCAAGTTTGGTCAAACAGATCTCCTCTCCGGTGTTGTGGACAGCGTGCATGAACACGTTAAAGCAGCAGGGCTGTGATCAATTCTTGGAATGTGGTCCTGGCAACGTGTTGTGCGGGCTGAGCAAGCGAATCGATAAAACTGTTCCTATCAAGTCGATAGAAGCCGTGGCCTCGATTGAGGCTGGATTGTCAGACCTCTGATCAAATTTCTACTGCGCTCAAGTCAGGTCGTAAAACGTCTATCCGAATTCGTAGTTATCCAAAGTCCAAACCGAATGTGAAAGGAGTGGCAGTATGTGTGATACAGAAGAACAGCGCGTAGCCTTAGTTACCGGAGCTACTCGGGGCATCGGTAAAGCAATTGCCCACGAGTTGGCTTTGGCAGGACACACGGTGGTCGGTACAGCTACATCTGAAGGTGGCGCCGCAACCATCAGTGAGAATCTCGGATCAATGGGCGGCGTGGGTGTGAAGCTTGATGTCAGCGATGCTGATGCCGTTCGCGAGTGTATTTCCGCGATAACCACTGAGCACGGTGCGCCGACGATCCTCGTTAATAATGCAGGCATCACACGTGACAACTTGATGATGCGTATGAAAGACGACGAGTGGAGCGATGTCATCAACACCAACCTAAACCCTTTGTTTACAGTAAGCAAAGCATGCCTACGCGGGATGACGAAAGCTCGCTGGGGGCGAATCATCAATATTTCTTCAGTGGTTGGGTCCATGGGGAATGCGGGTCAGGCGAACTATGCTGCGAGTAAGGCAGGTGCAGAAGGGCTGTCTCGTGCTATGGCGAAGGAGCTCGGCTCGCGAGCGGTTACCGTTAATTGTGTTGCGCCTGGATTCATCGCTACTGATATGACTGATGTGCTTTCTGAGGAACAAAAGACCCTGATGATGGGTCAAATACCTCTCGGTAGGCTGGGTTCACCAGAAGAGATAGCGAAAGTGGTTGCTTTCCTCGCCAGTAACTCGGGGGCCTACATAACGGGAGAAACGATTCACGTGAACGGCGGTATGTACATGTGATGCGAAAAAATGCGGGTTTTAATTCGTTAATTTATAGGTAAAATCCGCTCGCAATTGGCTGTGGGGCCAGTTTAAAAAAAAACGGAGACCAAAAGGGAACGTCATGAGCAACATTGAAGATCGCGTTAAAAAAATCGTGGCAGAGCAGTTGGGGGTTAAGGAAGACGAAGTGAATAACGCGTCTTCTTTCGTCGACGATTTAGGTGCTGATTCACTCGACACTGTTGAGTTGGTCATGGCGCTTGAAGAGGAATTTGATACAGAGATTCCTGATGAGGAAGCGGAGCAGATCACTACTGTCCAGCTTGCAATTAACTACATCAACGAGAACCTGGCTTAATTCAGGCCAACCTTCTCGAAGAAAAGCCGCTCTTTTAATAGAAGAGCGGCTTTTTTTTTGCTGATACAATGTCAAGAACGGAATTTTGGGGAATTTCTATGAACAGCCGAAGAGTTGTCGTTACAGGTATGGGGGCGGTCACAGCGTTAGGCTTGGATACGGAGTCGACCTGGACCGGAGTTGTTAACGGCAAGAATGGCGTCAGGGCGATCGAACATTTCGACGCAAGCGCGTTCTCTACAAGATTTAGCGCGAGTTTGCAGGATTTCTCCGTTGAAGGTTACATCGAGCCGCGCGATGCAAAGCGCATGGATCTGTTCATCCAGTACGGCATGGTGGCGGGTATTCAAGCGATGCGCGACTCCGGTTTGGAAATCACAGAAGCCAACCAGGATAGAGTGGGTTGCAACGTCGGAGCAGGCATTGGCGGTATTGGGCTGATCGAAAAAACGTCGCTCTTGATGGACAAATCTGGCCCCCGGAAAATTTCCCCATTTTTTGTTCCGGGATCGATCATCAATATGGTCGCAGGCAATCTTTCCATCGAGTTCAATCTTCGCGGACCCAATCTCGCGATGGTCACAGCGTGCACCACGGGCACGCATAGCATAGGCCTCGGTGCGCGATTGATTGCTGCGGGCGATGCTGATGCCATGCTTGTGGGCGGTGCCGAGATGGGCACGACACCTGCAGGTTTAGGGGGGTTCGCGGCGGCCCGAGCACTCTCGACACGAAATGATGATCCCGCAGCAGCTTCGCGACCTTGGGACAAAGACCGGGACGGTTTTGTACTAGGTGATGGCGCGGGTGTCATGCTTATTGAGTCTCTAGAGAGTGCGCAAGCCCGAAGAGCCAACATTTACGCTGAGGTTGTCGGGTTTGGTATGAGTGGTGACGCTTATCATATGACATCGCCGGCTGCAGATGCTCGGGGTGCGGCCCTCTCGAGGCGTAATGCACCTGCAAGTGCG
>CAJXZI010000069.1 GCA_913063005.1 uncultured Halieaceae bacterium
CTAAAAGCGCCTCTGCTTGCGCTCAAGGCAAGGGTATTCCCGCTCTAAGACAGTCGGATAGCACATCCTTTTGGGGGCAGAGTCGCAGCGGGCGGTGGGATTATTAGGGTGGTCAAGTTATACCACCCTATCGATACGAGTCGCAGAGCGGCTTTGTCTAGCTCTCTCCCCTGCCTGCGATCAACTGTTCAACGACCGATGGATCAGCAAGTGTTGACGTGTCTCCCAGGCTGTCGAGTTCATTTTCCGCAATTTTTCGGAGGATGCGCCGCATAATTTTTCCCGAGCGCGTCTTAGGTAGTCCCGGTGCCCACTGAATGACGTCAGGTTTCGCAATAGGGCCGATTTCCTTGACGCACAACTTCACCAGCTCAGCTCTGAGCTCTGGACTGTCCTCAACACCCGTGACAGGCGTTATGTAGCAGTAGATGCCTTGACCTTTAATTGGGTGCGGGTAGCCAACCACCGCCGCCTCCGAAATATCGTTGTGTAAAACAAGCGCGCTTTCCACTTCTGCGGTGCCCATACGGTGGCCGGAAACGTTTAACACATCATCAACTCGCCCCGTGATACGGAGGTAGCCATCAGCATCGCGAAGCGCACCATCTCCTGTGAAGTAATAGCCGTCGTAGGTCGAGAAATAGGTGTCGATGAGGCGTTGGTGATCACCGTAGACCGTTCTTATTTGGCCGGGCCAAGATCGTTTAAGCACTAGGTAGCCCGATCCCTCGCCCTCGATCTCTTGGCCCTGTTCATCCAGCAGTGCAGGCTCGACCCCGAAGTAGGGAAAGCTCGCATACCCCGGTTTCATGGCGTGTGCGGATGGTATTGGGGTAATCATCATCGCCCCTGTCTCTGTTTGCCACCAGCTGTCCACTATCGGGCATCGACTGTCGCCCACAACACGGTGGTACCACTCCCAGGCTTCTGGGTTGATCGGTTCGCCGACGGATCCGATGATTCTCAGGCTTTTGCGCGAATACTTGGTGACGAGATCGTCGCCTAGTGCATGCAGCGCTCGAATCGCGGTTGGAGCTGTGAAGAACGTATTGATTTGATGTTTATCGATGACTTCCCAGCAACGGCCGCCGTCTGGGTAAGTCGGTACACCCTCGAACATGACGGTGGTTGCACCATTGGCGAGCGGTCCGTAGACAATATAGGAGTGGCCGGTCACCCAGCCGACATCGGCCGTACACCAAAAGACCTCACCCTCACGATAGTCAAAAACGTATTTAAAGGTGCTTGCCGCCTGCAGCAGGTAGCCGCCTGTCGTGTGTAAAACGCCTTTGGGTTTTCCAGTTGAGCCTGATGTGTAAAGGATGAAGAGCGGAGCCTCACTGTCCATCGATACGGGTGCGAATTCTGTGCTGGCATCGGCGGTGCTCGCACCATAAGCGATGTCTCGGCCTTCTTCCCATTGAACTTCGGCACCTGTGCGCTCAAGGACAATGACAGTGTCAACGGATGGACATTGACTCAGTGCGGCGTCGACATTGGCTTTTAGCGGGACAGTTTTGCCGCCCCGCAGTCCCTCGTCTGCGGTGATTACCATCCGACAGGTTGCGTCATTGATTCGATCCTTGAGGGCTTCAGGAGAGAATCCACCAAATACCACCGAGTGCACAGCGCCGATGCGGGTACAAGCGAGCATCGCGTAAGCAGCCTCAGGTACCATAGGCATGTAAATACAGACACGGTCACCCGCGCGGACACCGCGGTCATGCATGACGTTAGCGAGACGGCATACTTCGTCTTTGAGACCTTGGTAAGTAATGTGTTTATGTTCGCTCGGATCGTCTCCCTCCCACAGAATCGCAGTTTGGTTCGCTCTCTCGGGGAGATGACGATCGATGCAGTTAACCGAAGCGTTCAACTTGCCGCCATCAAACCAGCGCGCGTGTCCCTGTGATAAATCACTCTCGCAAACGGTATCCCACGGCTTATCCCAGCTCAGAAATTCCGACGCTTGACCACTCCAGAACGTTTCTGGATCGTCGAGCGACTGCCGATACATCTGCTGGTATTTTTCCGGTGTTATGTAAGCGTCAGCAAAATTTGCCGGAACGGGATAAATCGCCTCGTTAGACATGCACTGGATCCTTATGGTTTTATCTGTGCGCGGCTGCAACATATTGCAGCTACGTACTCAATAATGCCGTATGTGTTCCTGCAGTGGAACTAAATGCGTTTGGAAAAGGGAGATGTCCAGCGAATGGCTGAGGTCGATAATAAAAACGCGCGTAGAGCGCATTTTTCAGCACAGGTACGAGGGTTGATGCTGAAACTATTGGTGATCTGGTTTGTTGTGAGCTTTGGCTTTGGCATTCTCTTGGTCGAGCCGCTTAATGAGATTCGTTTAGGCGGATACAAGCTTGGATTCTGGTTTGCACAGCAAGGCTCAATCTTTGTGTTCATTGCGTTGATCTTCTATTTCGCGGCCGTAATGAGCCGATTGGAACGTGAATACCGTGAACGCGGGGAGGGGGCTGAGCAATGAGTCTCACGGTATTAACCTACCTCGTCGTTGGCTTTACTTTTGCGCTATACATCGGCATTGCGATAGCAACCCGCGCCTCCTCAACCAAAGATTTTTACGTGGCTGACGGCGGTGTGCACCCCGTCGCAAACGGCATGGCCACTGCAGCGGATTGGATGTCGGCCGCCTCCTTTATTTCCATGGCGGGTCTGATCGCACTGTCTTATAACGGCTACGGCGGCTCTGTGTTCCTAATGGGTTGGACCGGCGGTTATGTATTACTTGCGCTGTTGATAGCGCCGTACCTACGGAAATATGGGAAGTACACGGTCCCTGACTTTATTGGTGAGCGCTATTACTCAGATACGGCTCGGGTCGTTGCTGTCATCTGCCTGATACTTTGTTCGGTGACTTATGTCATTGGCCAAATGAAAGGTGTTGGCGTCGCATTTTCACGGTTCCTCGAAACCGACTACGAAACCGGTCTGGGTATCGGCATGTTGATCGTATTCTTCTACGCCGTCTTGGGCGGAATGAAGGGCATTACCTACACTCAAATTGCACAATATGTGGTGCTAATTACGGCCTATACCATTCCTGCAATTTTCATCAGTCTGCAGCTAACAGGAAACCCACTGCCGCAGTTGGGGTTGGGGTCGACGCTAGCCGGTACCGATATGTATCTCTTGGATAAGCTCGATTTGATTCTCGTCGATCTGGGCTTTCAGGAGTACACGACAACGCTGCGCGGCAGCACCTTGAACATGGTGGCTTTTACCGCCTCGCTCATGATCGGAACGGCGGGACTGCCTCACGTCATAATCCGATTTTTTACGGTCCCAAGTGTGGCGGCCGCTCGTCGATCGGCCGGTTGGGCGCTGGTGTTTATCGCCATTCTTTACACCACGGCACCCGCCATTGCGGCAATGGCGAGGTTAAACATCGTTGACACCATGCAGGCCTCAGATGGTCAGGCGCTCCTCATTGAGGACAAACCAGCTTGGTTTGAAAACTGGGAGCAAACGGGGCTTTTGAAGGTTGAGGATCTTAATGGTGACGGGCGCATCGAATACACAGCTGACCCTGAGACCAATGAGTTAACCAAGCTTGATAATGACATCTTGGTGTTGGCGAACCCTGAAATTGCGCAATTGCCCAATTGGGTGATCGCCTTAGTTGCTGCCGGTGGTTTGGCGGCAGCGTTATCCACCGCGGCCGGTCTCTTATTGGCGATCTCGAGTGCCATCTCGCACGACCTGCTGAAGAGTACTTATATGCCTTCCATCTCCGAACGCGCCGAGCTTCGAGCCTCCCGAATTGCAATGGCCGTGGCGGTTCTTGGTGCGGGGTATCTGGGGTTAAATCCACCTGGTTTTGCAGCGGGGACGGTCGCATTAGCCTTTGGGCTTGCGGCTTCCTCCCTGTTCCCAGCGCTGCTTATGGGTATCTTCGCTCGTGGTGTCAGTCGCGAGGGCGCGGTCGCGGGTATGTTGGCAGGGATCTCCGTGACCTTGCTCTATGTCTTCCAGCACAAGGGCATTATGTTTATTCCCGGCACGAGCTTCATGGGTGATATGTCGCCGAATTGGTTCTTTGGAATCGAACCAAACGCCTTTGGTGTGGTTGGCGCGGCGGTTAATTTCGGCGTGGCGTTTTTCGTTAGTCGCGTCACTGCGGCGCCGCCGAGTGAAGTTCAGGAATTACTCGACTTCCTTCATGAGCCGGGGGATGCCACGTAAGGCAGATCCACGTTTGCTCTCAGCGTGGGGTGGCGGTTGGGCTAAGAGGATTAAGGTCGGTTAGGACGACGAGATTACGCGGTTATCGATTAGCCGCGTTTTACCCAGAAAAACCGCACCAAATAGTGCAATCTCCTCGTCAAGTGACGTCGCCGTTGACAGATCAAAGGTCTTTCTTGCCTCAAGGTAATCGATTTTAAAACCATGAGCATTGAGGGCTTCGCGCGCAGCTTCAAGTGCTGTTTCGATGGCGCTGTGATCGGTTCTAATTGCCTCTGCACAGTTCGCTAGGGTCTGTGAAAAGTGTGGCGCAAGTTGACGTTCACTGGGCGTTAAATAGCCATTTCGAGAGCTCATGGCGAGCCCATCCGATTCTCGCATTGTAGGTACAGTGACGATTTCAATAGGTAGCAAAAGGTCGCGCACCATTTTCTTGATAACCAGAACTTGCTGAAGATCCTTTGCGCCAAATGCAGCGACATCCGGCTGTACCGCCGCAAAAAGTTTACTGACCACTGTTGTTACACCTTTGAAGTGGCCGGCTCTCGATGCGCCGCAGAGAACATTGGTTAAGCCCGGAACTTCGACTGCTGTGTGGTGATCGACGCCCTCTGGGTAGATGTCGTCGATGGTAGGCGTGAATACCGCTGCAGCGCCCGCCGCCTCTAGTTTCTCTAAGTCAGCCTCCATGGTGCGGGGGTAGGCGTCTAGGTCCTCATTCGCACCAAACTGCATGGGATTCACGAAAATTGATGCGACGACTTTATCGCTGTCGATTGCCGCTTGATCAACCAATGAAATGTGCCCAGCGTGCAAATTACCCATGGTTGGTGCAAAACCGATACGAACGTTAGTTGGCAAGGATCTGCGCCACGCTCGCATCGCCTCGATGCTGTCGAGAATCTCCATTTAGCGGTAGGTATGCTCTGCCCGTGGGTAGGAGCCGTCCTTCACCGCATTGACAAAGCCCGCTATGGCGCCCTGCACTGTGTTGGCTTCGGTCATGAAGTTCTGCACGAACTTCGCAGGTTTTTCCGTGAGACCGAGCAAGTCATGCAGCACGAGGACTTGTGCGTCGGTTCCCGCGCCTGCACCGATACCAATCACCGGAATATCAAGTTTGGATGAGATGTCTGCAGCGAGCTCCTCGGGCACGCATTCCAGTAGAAGGATGCTTGCCCCAGCGTCCTGAATTTCCACGGCGTCCGCAAGTATCGATTTAGCCTCTTTCGGTGTTCGCCCCATCACGCGATAGCCACCAAAAACGTTAACCGATTGAGGTGTCAGTCCGAGGTGTGCACAGACAGGAATCCCGCGTTGCACCAGCTGGTGGATGGTCTCACTGAGCCATGTACCGCCTTCGAGCTTAACCATCTGTGCGCCTTTCTGCATCAACTCCATGCTGGCAGCAAGCGCTACATCGGGTGACGAGTAAGTCATAAACGGGAGGTCTGAGACGATGAGGGAGCGAGGGCGGGCTCTTGCAACACATTCGGTGTGATAGACCATCGCCTCAAGGGATACGGGAACGGTTGTATCGTGACCTTGTAGGACCATTCCCAGCGAGTCACCGACGAGGATGCACTCCGCACCGGCTTCACTTACCAGTCGTGCAAACGTTGCGTCGTAAGCTGTCACCATTACAAACTTTTCACCCGCTGTTTTCATGGCTTCTAGCTTGCTGGTGGTAATTCGATCAGACATCGATGCAAGAGCTCCTTGGTGCTTCTCGTAGTTACGTTAGTCTATTGATGTTGGGTTGTAGTAATGCCGCCCGGCTTTGATGTCGAGAGCATAATCGACTAGCTGCGCAAAATCCTCTTGGCGATTAACCAGATCTAATTGATTGGCATTCACAATGAGTAATGGCGCGGCATCGTAGTAAAGAAAGAACTCGCTGTATACCTCATTTAGCTCCTCAAGGTACTGGCGGCTGATTGTTCGTTCTGAGGCGATACCTCGACGGTCAATTCTCTCGAGTAGTCGATCAACAGAGGCCTGCAAGTAGATCACTAAATCCGGGGTCGGGGCATCGACAGTCATTTGGCTGAAGACCTTGCGATACAGCTCAAACTCATCTTGGTCCAAATTGACTTGCGCGAAAATTGGATCTTTGTCGATAAGGAAGTCGGCTATGCGCAATGGTTTAAAAAGGTCCTGTTGTTTTAGATCGTCCATTTTCTGAACGCGTTGAAACAAAAAGAACAACTGAGTCGCCAAGGCATTCTGCCGCCGATTTTCATAGAACTTGTTTAAAAAAGGGTTCTCGTGGGCATCTTCTAGCAGCAGCTGGTAATCGAAAAGCTCTGCCAGTCTTCTAGCCAAAGTGGTTTTACCGACACCAATAGGCCCTTCCACAGCGATATACGGTTGAGGCGTTCGACCTCGCAGATCGACAGGCGCTGTTGTTGTTTCGGTCACTTTCTCTCCGCCCTTATCCACTTAGCCCAGAACGTCGTTCTCGCACACTATAACCGCTTCATTGCTGAGCGCTTCGCGCAGGGTACCAAGTTCGGGAAGTCCCGGCACCTTGTGGTCAACCCCAAGAATATCGATCATAGGTTGAACAACGAACAACCGATTTTCTATACCCGGGTGAGGAATGGTCAGATTCGGTGACACAGTTTTATTTTCGCCGAGCTGGATAATATCGAGATCGATACATCGTTCTCCCCAGTGCCTTTTTTTTACGCGCCCCATCGATTTCTCGATGTCTTGGAGGGCCATAAGCAATTCGAGAGGTTTTCCCTGGAATGCGCCCGCGACAACGGCATTGAAGTAGGGGGGTTGGTCCTTCGGACCCATAGGTGGGGACTGGTAAATCGGTGACGCTCTGAGCTCGGTAAGGCCCGGCAGCTCTCTTAGACGCTGGAAGGCTTCTTTAAGCTGGGCAACCGGGTCATCGATATTCGCGCCAAGTGCGATGACCGTTAATGTCATGCCGCGGGCTTACGCCGGCGCGGGCGCCGTCGTTTCTTGGGTATTTCTGGTGCCGGTTGACTGCCCACTATGTCGGGAAATAGCTGCTGCTGTTCTTCCCAAAACTTCACCACATTGTTCAGTGCATCATCGTGCTCAGCGCGCAGTAAAAGCAGGTCGAAGGCAGCTCGAAAACGGCGTAACGCCAAAATAGATTTAGCCCGCTTCGTCGAACATTTATCCAAGCGCGGTTGAAGGTCCCAGATTTCTCTCATGGGGATTGAGAAGCGCTTTGGAATGGCAACGCGCTGCAAGGAGCTGATAAGAACTTGCTGGCCCGCTGCATTGACAGGGGAGCCCTCTGCATTACCGGCTCGAACAATTTCATCACTACGTAGCGCCACTGCCGGCCAAAGTAGTGCCGCAAAAAGAAACGCCGGAGTGACCGGTTTGCCGCGCGCAATTCGGCCATCTGTATTTTTCATAGCCTGAGAGATGAGGTCGCGTGCGCCCTCAAGGTGGAGCGCGTTTACTGCTTCGGGAAAGAGTGTTTCTAATAAATTGTGTCGGATGAGCTGCTCGAAGGTTGATGTCGCGTGCCCGGACATGAAGAGTTTGAGGGCTTCGTCAAAAAGTCGCGCTGACGGGATGTCTGCCAGAAGGTGTCGACATTCAGCGATCGCTGTTTGAGTCAACGTATCGATGTTGAACCCGAGTTTGGCCGCGAACCTAGCGACTCTAAGCATGCGCACGGGGTCTTCTCGGTAACGACCAGCGGGGTCGCCAATAATACGGATAGTGCGCTGTTGAATGTCCTCGAGCCCATTGAGATCGTCATAGATTAAATTGTTTATGGGATCTAAATAAAGGGCGTTGATGGTGAGGTCACGCCGCGCCGCATCCTGATCTAGTGTGCCGTAGACGTTGTCGCGGATAAGCAGACCTTTATTACTCTTAGCAGCAACTTTAGCGCTATCACCATCGTGATGGCCTCGGAAAGTCGTAACCTCGATAATTTCACGACCCATCCGAACATGAACAATTTGAAAGCGCCGCCCAATGATCCTAGCGCCTCTAAAAAGAGCAACGATTTGTTCTGGCGTTGCGTTGGTTGCCACATCAAAATCTTTGGGTCGCTTGCCCAGCAGAAGATCCCTAACGGCGCCACCGACGATGAAGGCGCTGTAGTTGTTCTCGCGCAGACGCGCGACAACGGCAACGGCAGACTTTGACAGTGCTGAGGCGTCTATAAGGCTTTGAGCATCGACTTCGTTCAACGTGTTTTATCCAGGAACAGAGGCACGTAGTTTACCAAGTGATGCTGTTAGGAGGGAAATAAAGAAACTGGGGGAAGTTGCCTTCCCCGCCCAGGTCCGTAGTGACACATATTATTTTTATTCGGCCGCTTATTTTTATTTTGGCTCTGACCGAATTGTTGCATTTGCTGTGCCATCGAAAAAAAATTTATAAAAAACATATAGTTAAATATTTTTTGCCGCCACGAGCCTTTGATTAATGACAAAAGTGTTACGTAAGTAAACTGATAAACGTT
>CAJXZI010000070.1 GCA_913063005.1 uncultured Halieaceae bacterium
GCAACTGAAATGTGTGGTGTGGTTGGAATTTCCTCTAACGAAAGCGTTGCTGCTGATATTTATGATGCGTTGACGATGCTTCAACATCGTGGCCAAGATGCGGCGGGTATCATGACGTGCCACAGAGGTCAGTTTCTTCAGCGTAAAGGTGAGGGTTTGGTGCGTGATGTATTCCAGGCGTCACATATGCAGCAGTTGGCCGGTAACTTTGGATTGGGGCATACCCGGTATCCCACGCAAGGAAGTTCCGGGTCAGCACTCGCTCAGCCTTTCTATGTCAATTCTCCCTACGGTATTGCGCTCGCTCACAATGGCAACCTGACCAATTCAGCCGCTTTGTCAGATGAGCTTTACCAAACTGATTTGCGTCACTTGAACACTGACAGCGACTCAGAAGTTTTGCTTAACGTATTTGCGCATGAGCTTCAGCGACAAGGCAAACTCAGTCCAGAGGCCGAAGATGTTTTCAAAGCTGTAGCCGCACTACACACTCGGTGTGAGGGAGGCTACGCCGCAATCGCGATGATCGCCAATGTGGGACTGGTGGCGTTTCGGGATCCAAATGGTATTCGTCCCTTGGTTGTGGGAGTAAAGACACAAGGCGAGGACAAAAGCTACATGGTCGCGTCGGAGAGTGTGGCACTTGACGTATTGGGTTACCGGCTTATAGGGGACGTTGATCCTGGAGAGGCGCTTTTCATCGATGCGGGCGGCAAGCTGTCTCGTAAGCAATGCGCAGTCAATCCAAAGCTTAAGCCGTGCATCTTTGAGCATGTCTATTTTGCTCGGCCTGATTCATTAATGGACGGTATTTCCGTTTACAAGACCCGCATGCGCCAGGGCGAGCGCTTAGCCCACAAGATCATGCGCGAACGTCCAAATCATGACATTGACGTGGTCATACCTATTCCGGATACGAGCCGCGTTGCTGGGCAGGCGCTTGCCCACGAGCTTGGTGTTAAATTCCGCGAAGGGTTTATGAAAAACCGCTACATAGGGCGCACCTTCATTATGCCCGGCCAAACTCAGCGTAAGAAGTCAGTCCGTCAGAAGCTGAATCCTGTGCCTTTAGAGTTTGACGGGAAAACGGTGCTGCTGGTCGATGACTCCATTGTGCGCGGTACGACCTGCCAACAGATCATCCAGATGGCGCGAGATTCCGGCGCCAAACAGGTGTATTTTGCGTCTGCTGCGCCGCCTGTTCGATTCCCAAATGTGTACGGCATTGACATGCCCACAGCATCTGAGCTTGTTGCTCACGGTAGAACCATTGACCAAATCAGTGAACACATCGGCGCTGATTGGCTGATCTACCAAGACATTGACGACTTAATAGAATGCTCGCGAGAGGGTAATTCTCTTGTCGATGGCTTTGAGCTGTCAGTATTCGATGGTCAGTATCAAACGGGTATCATCGACGACGCCTATTTGACAGGCCTTAGCGATGCGCGCTCTGACGATTCGGTGGACCGCGCTGATGGTGCACTCGTCGGCCTGCATAACCGGAGTTAACGCCTTGTCAAACACACCTTTATCCGAAGCGGGCTTTGAGACACTCGCGATTCGAGAGGGTTTGGTCCGAGGGTTCGAGCAGGAACATTCAGACCCTATTTACGCAACGTCCAGTTTTGTTTTCGAATCAGCTGAGCAAGCGGCAGCGACGTTCTCGGGTGAGCGAGACGGTAACACCTACTCGAGGTTCTCAAACCCTACCGTGTCGGTGTTTGAGAAGCGCTTAGCGGCGCTCGAAGGTGGCGAGGATTGCGTTGCTACGAGCTCAGGTATGAGCGCTATTCTTACCCTGTGTCTCACAGTCCTCAAGACGGGTGACCATGTCGTCTGTTCCAGAAATGTCTTTGGAAGTACGGTTAGCTTATTCAACAACATGTTGACGAAACTGGGTATCAACGTGTCATTTGTCGCCCTGCGCAATCTAAATGATTGGCGTGACGCCGTGACCCCGGAAACTAAACTGTTTTTCTGTGAGACCCCCTCGAACCCCATTTGTGAGGTCGGTGATATTCGGCAGATTGCCGAGATTGCTCACAGCGTGGGTGCCTTGCTGGCGGTCGATAATTGTTTTTGTACGCCAGCGCTACAAAAACCGTTAGCGTTTGGTGCTGACGTTGTGATGCACTCAGCGACAAAATACCTGGACGGGCAAGGCAGAGTGCTCGGCGGCGCGCTGGTGGGTTCTATTGAGCTGATGGCCGATGTGCGTGCCTTTGTGCGCGTTTGTGGACCCTCGATGAGTCCGTTTAATGCCTGGGTATTCAGTAAGGGGCTAGAGACTCTACAGCTCAGAATGGACGCTCACAGCGTGCGCGCAATGACCTTAGCTAATTGGCTTGTGGCGCATGAAAAGGTCGCCAAGGTCAACTATTGTGGTCTGGCAACGCACCCGGATCACGATTTGGCGAAGACTCAGCAATCGGCCTTTGGTGGCGTTTTATCGTTTGAGGTGACTGGTGGCCAGGCAGAAGCGTGGGCGTTCATAAACGCCACGCGCCTCATGTCACTTACGGCCAATTTAGGCGATGTTAAGACCACTATTTGTCATCCCGCATCAACGACCCACGGTCGCTTGTCTGATGATCAGAAGCGAGAGGCGGGCATTACTGCTTCGCTCATACGAATTGCGGTGGGTCTAGAAGATGTCAGCGATATTATTGCTGATTGCGAGCGCGGTTTCTCAGCCATCTAACCCTTCTTGGTCTTCTAAAGCGGCTACCTCAAATTGCCAGCTTGTCATCGCTTTTCCTCTCAAGTGCGGCGAAGCTACTTCTTGGACTGAGGGGGCCCAGTCTTTCCTACAAAATTCGAAGGTAAAAAAAAGCCCCAATTAGGGGCTTTCGTTTGTGTAGCTGAGTACGTTAAAGCACTCAGGCTACTTCCTCGATCAGTGTTGCTGCGATCTTTTGTCCGTCCTCAGCCAGTGCTTGGAAGCTCTGGATCTCATTGAAGTTCATGTAGCGATAGATCTCAGCTGACATCGAATCAAGATCATTTGCAAAGGTCATGTATTCCTCTGGGGTCGGTAGACGACCGAGGATTGCGCCAACAGCCGCGAGTTCCGCCGATGTGAGATAAACGTTCGCGCCTTCTCCTAGTCGGTTAGGGAAATTTCGGGTCGAGGTCGAGAGAACAGTCGACTTGGGTGCAACGCGCGCTTGGTTACCCATGCACAGTGAGCATCCCGGCATCTCGGTTCTCGCTCCCGCACGACCAAAGATGGCGTAATAGCCTTCTTCCATAAGCTGGTATTCATCCATGCGCGTTGGAGGGCAGATCCACATGCGTGCGGCGACCCCGCCAGCGTGTTGATCGAGCAATTTACCCGTCGCTCGGAAGTGGCCGATGTTGGTCATGCAGCTACCAATAAAGACCTCGTTGACTTCGTCGCCAGCGACCTGGCTGAGCAGTCGTGCATCGTCCGGATCGTTGGGCGCACAGACGACAGGTTCTGTGACTTCTGCGAGGTCGATTTCTATTACTGCAGCGTATTCGGCGTCGCTATCCGCTTCTAAAAGCTCGGGGTTGTCGAGCCACTTTTCCATGTTGCGGACACGGCGCTCAAGCGTTCTTGGGTCGCCATAGCCCTCAGCGATCATCGCTCGTAAGAGCACAATATTCGACTTGAGGTAGCTGCCAATGGTGTCCTCGGACAACTTGATGGTGCAGCCTGCTGCAGAGCGCTCTGCAGAGGCATCAGAAAGTTCAAACGCTTGCTCGACGGTGAGATCTTCAAGACCTTCAATCTCGAGGATACGACCTGAGAAGATGTTCTTCTTACCTTTCTTTTCTACCGTTAACAGGCCTTCTTGTATCGCGTAGTACGGGATTGCATGAACGAGATCACGCAGTGTGATACCTGGTTGCATCTCGCCTTTAAAGCGAACGAGTACAGATTCAGGCATATCCAGAGGCATAACACCGGTAGCGGCCGCGAATGCAACGAGTCCGGAACCCGCAGGGAAGGAGATGCCCAAGGGGAAACGTGTGTGAGAATCACCGCCTGTACCGACCGTATCGGGCAAAAGCATGCGGTTGAGCCAGCTGTGAATAATGCCGTCACCTGGGCGAAGCGATACGCCGCCCCGGTTGCGAATAAAGTCGGGTAATGAGTGCTGCGTCTCGATATCCACGGGCTTGGGGTAGGCCGCGGTGTGGCAGAAAGACTGCATGGTGAGATCGGCGGAGAAGCCCAGGCAAGCCAAGTCCTGCAGTTCATCGCGTGTCATCGGTCCTGTCGTGTCCTGCGAACCAACTGTTGTCATCTTGGGCTCGCAGTAAGTACCTGGGCGTATACCTTCGACGCCGCAGGCGCGACCTACCATCTTCTGTGCAAGGGTGAAGCCTGCATCGGTTGCTTCTGGCATATCGGGCTTTCGGAATAGGCTGCTCTCGCCCAATCCCAATGCCTCGCGCGCTTTTGCGGTAAGACCGCGGCCAATAATCAGGTTGATTCGACCTCCCGCACGAACTTCGTCGAGTAGTACATCAGAGCGCAGATCGAACTCGGAGATGACTTCGCCAGCCTCATTCAGTACTTGGCCGTCGTAGACACGGATCTCAATGATGTCTCCCATGCCCATCTTCTCGACGGGTGCTTCGAAGACCAAGGCGCCAGCGTCTTCCATTGTGTTGTAGAAAATAGGCGCAATCTTGCCGCCGATACAGACGCCGCCCATTTGCTTGTTGGGTACGCCTGTTACGGGCTGTCCGAAATACCAAAGCACGCTGTTAGCAGCTGATTTACGCGAGGAGCCTGTTCCCACGACATCGCCGACAAAGGCAACGGGTAAGCCTGTTGCTTTCACCGCTTCTATCTGAGCCATAGGGCCGACTTTGCCGTGTTCTTCGGGCTCGAGGCCATCGCGCGTCATCTTGTACATAGCACGGGCATGCAGCGGAATGTCAGGACGCGACCACGCATCGGGAGCCGGTGACAGATCGTCAGTATTGGTCTCGCCAGTGACCTTGAAGACCACCATTTTTAGAGACTCGGGGAGTTCGTCCCGTTTTGTGAACCATTCCGCATCTGCCCATGACTGCATGACCGATTGGGCGTTGGCGTTACCTTCTTTCGCGAGTGCCGCTACATCATAAAACGCATCAAACATTAAGAGCGTGTGTTTTAACTCGGTAGCGGCTTGCTCTCCGAGCTCGCTGTCACTTAGCAACTTAACGAGGGTTTCGATGTTGTAACCGCCATGCATATCGCCGAGCAGATCAACTGCCGATACTTTATCGATGAGTGGACAAGCTACCTTGCCAAGGGCTACGTCTGACAAGAAAGCCGCTTTGACGTACGCAGCTTCGTCAACGCCCGGTGGCACGCGGTTAGAAATCAGGTCAACCAGGTACGACTCTTCACCCGCGGGTGGGGCTTTTAGCAGTTCCACGAGATCAGCAACTTGCTGCGGTGATAGTGGTTTTGGTGGGATGTTGATGGCAGCCCGTTCGGCTACGTGTTCGCGATAAGCTTCAAGCACAGAATTTTCCTCTTCCCCAGATTAGCTTAGGCGCTCTCATTTAAGGGCGCCTTTGTTTGGCGCGCGAATTATAGCTTGTGACCAGGTATCTCAACAGCGATTCGATCAATTCTGTGCATTCATGCAATGTTTGCCATAGACTTTCGCGCTATGTCAGTAGCGAACCCACAAAACCTGCGATTGAAGCCCATCAAAACGCCTTGTATAGGTGTGTGCTCTACCGGAATCGGTGACAGCGTTTGTCGAGGGTGTAAGCGCTTTAGTCACGAGGTTATCCACTGGAATGGGTACACTCAGGAGGAGAAACGATTCGTCGACAAGCGTTTATCGGGGTTTTTATCTCAGGCTTGCTCACACAAATGCACGGTGACGGATCGCAACTTGCTCAAATGGCAGTTGGATACTCAGCTGGTGAGATACAACGAGGAGCACGACGAATACTGCTGGCTGTTTCAGTTACTGAAGGCAGGTGCAAGCCAGATCAAGGACCCAGCTAAGTATGGATTCAGAGTCCACGCCGGATGGTCTGATCTCACTCTCGTCGAAGTGCGTGATAAAATTGACGAGGATTTTTGGATTCTCTCGACTGCACACTATGACCGCTATCTGGCCACTCCCGACATGTTTGAGGAGGCGTAAAGCGATCTAATGCCGGCTGCTGTTGATTTAACCCCCGTCTACGATTTTCTGCCGTGCAGAACGCCTGAGAGCTGGTTGTCTGTTGCCGTGAAATCGTTGCCGTTATTAATGATCGATCACGCTAACTGCGAGAAGAAAGCCGCAGCTACTGCGATGAGCTTGATGCACCGATATACGGACAACACAGCACTACTCAATAAGATGTCGCGACTCGCACGCGAGGAGCTTCGTCACTTCGAGCAGGTGCTAAAACTCATGACTAAACGCGGTATTTCCTACGAATCGGTGACGGCATCGCGCTACGCGCAGGGATTAAGGGAGAAAGTTCGCAAGAAAGATCCCCATAAACTTGTGGACACCCTTATTGTCGGCGCTCTGATTGAAGCGCGATCATGCGAGCGATTCGCAGCACTTGCGCCTCATGTGGATGCCGAGCTGAGCGATTTTTATGTGTCGCTTCTGAAGAGTGAATCACGCCATTTCATGGATTACATCACTCTGGCAAAGAGTTTAGCGAGCGCAGATGAGGTTGCTGACAGACTTTCGCTGTTTAGTAGCATTGAGCAGGAACTTATCGAGACGCCAGACGTGGAAGTGCGGTTTCACAGTGGAATACCTCAGCGCAAGGGGCCGTAGGGCCTAGAGCATTTAACTACAGTTCGAATTCCACCAACTCGAGCGTCTCGTCGCGCTCGAGCAGGTACCAGCCCGTTGTGGTCCAGTCACCCAGAACAACACGCTCAGCGTCTTGCATGGCATGCCGACGGGGACGGTGAGTGTGTCCGTGAATCAACCGGCTAACCTGATGTTCTTTCATCGTGTTATCAACCGTATCTTGATTGACATCCATGATGTCCTCAGCTTTGTTACTCGATGCCTCTTTACTCATAGCTCTGAGGTGCTTAGCAAGTTCACGGCGTTCAGCAAGTGGCTTCGCGAGCATTTCAGCCTGCCAATCAGGGTTGTGAGCCAGCGCTCGAAATGACATGTAGTCCACATCATCCGTGCACAAGAGGTCACCGTGCATCAGCAGGGCGGGGGCACCCGCTACCGAGACGCGGGCCGTATCACCAAGCAGTTCAGCGCCAAATTGCTTGAGGTAGGTTTCTCCGACGAGAAAATCCCGATTGCCGCGCATGAAATAAATCGCGGTTCCACGATTCGCAAGCTTCTTCATCACATCAGCGAATCGCTGGGCTAACGCGCTATCGTCGTCGTCACCGATCCAAGCCTCAAAAATATCGCCCAACAAAAAAAGGCGATTAACATCGCCGTTTTCCTCAAGGAATCGATAGAGACCCTGCTCGATCTGCGGTGTCGCATCACTGAGGTGAAGATCACTGATGAACAGAGAGGCGCTCATGTTGCGTAAGCGACTACGTTTTTAGTCAGTAACTACGGTAACTGACTCGATGACAATCGGGTCGTTTGGAACGTCTTGGTGACCCGCTTTGCTTCCAGTGGGCACAACGCGAATTTTGTCGAGAACGTCCTCGCCTTCTACGACTCTCCCGAATACGGCGTAACCCCAGCCCTGCATGTTTTCACCCGAGAAGTTGAGGAAGTCGTTGTCTGAGACATTGATGAAGAACTGCGCTGTCGCCGAGTGTGGATCCATAGTGCGCGCCATAGCGATGGTGCCTCGATCATTTTTCAGGCCGTTGTTCGCCTCGTTAGTGATCGGGTCATTGGTCGCTTTTTGACTCATATTGCTGTCAAAACCGCCGCCTTGAACCATGAAGTTGTTAATCACGCGGTGAAAAATGGTTCCGTCGTAGTGTCCAGCCTCAGCGTAGGCTACAAAGTTAGCAACGGTTGCGGGCGCCTTGTCACCGTCAAGTTCTAGTGTCATGTCGCCAAGCAACGTTTTCATGAGTACGCGAGTCATCGCCATGTTTGATACCGCCATTTATTGGGAAAGCGCGCATGATACAGATAGCAACTCGAGCATTCGAGTTAATTACTACCAGCCTGTTAACGTTGTGTGAAACTGACTTGCATACAATCCCTTGCTAAACTCGCCGCCTCACAGCAAGGGCGCCCCATGGACACAGAACCACGCAGTAATTTTCTCAGGACACAAATTCAGAACGACTTGGATAGCGGTGTCGTCGAACGCGTTGTCACGCGTTTTCCACCTGAGCCCAACGGTTTTTTGCACATAGGTCACGCAAAATCGATTACGGTCAATTTCGGTTTGGCAGAACAGTACGGTGGTGCTTGTAACCTGCGCTTTGACGACACCAACCCGGAGAAAGAAAGCCAAGTCTTTATCGATGCTATCCAGGCCGATGTGCGGTGGCTGGGATATCAGTGGGCGGGTGAGGGTCGGAAGCGGCTTTCGATTGCTGAAGAGGGTCTGAAGGAGTTGGAGCAGCATGTCGATTCGCTTATTACCGTACCTAACGAGAAGCTGCTTGAGGTTATGGGTAAAAGAGCAAGCTTGCTAGACGCCTTTAAAGAAGCCAACGATGTATTGTTTGGCGCGGTGCAGGGA
>CAJXZI010000071.1 GCA_913063005.1 uncultured Halieaceae bacterium
GATAAACCACTCGGTTTCTTGCTCGGGTGTTTGCACAACCACAGTATCTCCCATGGACTTACCCAAGAGCGCTCGGCCCAGCGGCGAATCGCAGCTTAATAGGCCTTGAGCAAGATTAAATTCATCCGGTCCCACTATACGAAATTGGTGAGTTACACCGTCAATATCCTCGAGCTTGATGTATGCGCCAAAGTAGATCTTGGTAGGGTCGCTGGGTTTCGATTCCACCACGTTGAGCTCGTCCAGACGCTTTTGAAGAAAGCGTACACGGGAGTCGATTTCTCGCAAGCGTTTCTTGCCGTAAATGTAATCACCGTTCTCTGATCTGTCGCCATTAAGCGCCGCAGCGTGCACCACCGCTGTTACTTTGGGGCGTTCATCTTTCCACAGCTCGGTGAGCTCATCGCGAAGCCGTTGAGCACCTTCGGGCGTAATGTAGGGCGATCCCTTAGCGCGTGGCGGTCGGTATCGTGACATTTTTAATCCTCAACCAGTGGGTCTTGCCGCAAGCGTCTTAATATAAGGGTCGTTCCACAAGTGCTTTTGCAAAAACGCTTCTGTAAAGGTGCTTTTGGGATAAAAGCTTTGAAATGGCGCTTTGCAAAGAGACCCTCGGTGGCGTGTCGTTGGCTATTAGTCATTAGCACTTCACCATCGCTTTCCGCGCTTATGGCCTTCTGAGTATATTATGCCTAACGGGCGTGATAATGCGTTGGGCTGTGCATCCTCAATGTGAGCAGGCGGATAAAGCAGCGTTTAAGTAGACAATTCGAGACACGCTAGAGATAGAAAAAAGGGAATCGGATGTATTTTTCAAAAGCCTTTAGTCATGCATTTGGGACGGCGGCGTTTGTTATTAGCGCCCCGCTTACTGGCGTGGCCGATCCAATCTGTCCTGAACTTGAGGGGGACTTTCAACCGGGTGGTTTACTTTGGGGGCAGGTGGCACCAAGCACCGATTTGGAATTTAACGGCGTCGACGTGCCTGTATTAGATGACGGTACGTTTTTGCTCGGACTTGGTCGAGATGCGCCTGCAACACTTGAGCTTAAGGTGGGTGATGCACTCGGTTGCACCGTTGACATCGAGAGTCGCCAATACCGCATCTCACGTGTGGAGGGAGTGCCGCAAAGAACTGTAACACCACCGGAAGAGCAGCTTGCGCGTATTCGGGCCGAGAGACAGCGCGTCCGCTCAGCAAAAGCAAAGCGCGTGCAACGGCAGGATTTCTTTGAAGCGGTCAAAGCCGGCTTGGCTTGGCCAGTCACAGGCCGAATTAGTGGGGTTTATGGCAGTCAGCGTTTTTACAACGGAAAACCCGGTAATCCCCACTATGGTGTTGATGTCGCTCGTCCGACCGGAACCCCGGTGCTCTCTCCTGGACCTGGTGTCATAACACTCGCTGAGCCGGATTTATTCTACTCAGGGGGTACCGTCATTTTGGATCATGGATACGGTTTGAGCTCGTCTTTCCTTCACATGAGCCGCATCGATGTCAGCGTTGGTGATGAGGTGCAAACGGGCGATCCAATTGGTGCTATCGGAGCGACGGGCCGCGCGACTGGTCCGCATCTAGATTGGCGAATGAGCTGGTTTAATCAACGAATTGATCCTCAATTACTCGTCCCGCCAATGCCCTAAGGCGGTTTAGGGCGTATACTCTTCGCCCTTCAAAGGAGAAAAACGTGCTCGATAAAAAGTTACTTCAAATATTGGTTTGCCCCGTGACAAAAGCGCCGCTGGATTATGATGAGTCGGCGCAAGAACTGGTGTGCAAGGCAAGTGGGCTGGCCTATCCTGTTCGTGATGGAATTCCCGTGCTCTTGGAGGGCGAGGCAAGAGTGCTAACCGCGGATGAAAAGCTGGGGTAAGTCAGATGGAAGACACGATATTTGGGAAGATCACGCGCGGTGAGATTCCCACCGATTTTCTTTATGAAGACGAGCACTGTGTGGTCATTAAGGATATCTATCCGCAAGCGCCAACACATGTGTTGATTATCCCGCGAAAGCCGATACCCATGCTGGCGGCAGCTGATGAGGATGACCAATCACTCCTGTGTCACCTGCTTGTTGTAGCGGGAAAAGTGGCGAAGCAATTGGGTGTCGACGACGCCTTCCGTCTTGTTATCAACAATGGCGAGGGAGGGGGGCAAACCGTTTTCCACCTTCATCTCCACATTCTCGCAGGACGTGACATGAAAGAAGGTGAACTCGCTCAAGGCTTGAGCCAATAGCCGACGTTCCCTGAAACCCCTTATTTAGAGATCTAAACATGAAAACCGCTGATATAAGAGAGGCGTTTCTTTCCTACTTTGAGCGCCAAGGACACACACGTGTGGCTTCCAGTTCACTGGTTCCCCACGACGATCCTACCTTGCTCTTTACCAACGCTGGAATGAACCAATTCAAAGATACCTTCCTAGGTCTTGAGGTGCGCGACTACAACCGAGCTGTGTCGAGTCAACGCTGTGTTCGTGCCGGTGGTAAACATAACGACCTAGAAAATGTGGGCTATACCGCGCGTCACCACACGTTTTTCGAGATGTTGGGCAACTTTAGTTTTGGCGATTATTTTAAGCGTGACGCAATCAACTTCGCGTGGTCCTTCCTGACCGAAGATTTGAAGCTGCCAAAAGAGAAGCTCTGGGTCACGGTCCATATTTCGGACGACGAAGCAGCCCAAATCTGGATCGATGAAATCGGTGTTGACCCTAATCGTCTATCCCGTCTCGACGAAGATAACTTTTGGCAAATGGGCGATACCGGCCCTTGCGGGCCCTCGTCAGAAATTTTCTTCGACCACGGCCCAGAGGTGCCGGGTGGGCCACCCGGGTCACCAGACGATGATCTGGATCGTTACATCGAGATATGGAACCTCGTTTTCATGCAGTACAACCGCGATAGCGCGGGCGAGCTACATCCACTTCCTGCGCCATCGGTCGATACTGGGATGGGCCTTGAGCGCATCTCTGCAGTGCTACAGGGCGTTCACAACAACTACGATATTGACCTCTTCAAGGCGTTGGTTGCCGCCGCGGCTCAAGAGTTGGATGTCGAGGATCACAGCCACACCTCGCTTCGCGTGGTAGCCGATCACTTGCGCTCTTGTGCCTTTCTAATCACTGATGGTGTCTTGCCAAGTAACGAGGGACGCGGTTACGTTCTACGTCGTATTTTGCGCCGTGCCATCCGTCACGGTAACAAGCTCGGTGCGACCGAGCCCTTTTTCGCTAAGCTGGTGCCCGCGTTAGTGAAGGAGATGGGGGATGCGTATCCAGAGTTGGTGAAGCAGCAGGATGCCATCACCAAAGCGCTGGCGTCTGAGGAAGAGCAGTTCGCTCGAACCCTCGACAAAGGCATGGATATTCTAGAACAAGCACTTGCCTCACTCGAGGGCAATCAAATACCTGGCGATGTGGTTTTCCGCCTGTATGACACCTTTGGCTTCCCTGTTGATCTGACAAACGACATTGCGCGTGAGCGGGGCCTTGAACTCGATATTGAGGGTTATGAGGCAGCCATGCAGGCGCAACGCAAGCGCTCGCAAGAGAGTGGTTCCTTCCAAGTCGACTACAACAACGTGATCAATGTTGAAGGTGAAACCGAGTTTTTGGGTTACGCCGAGGTCGCGTCGACGTCGTCTGTGCGTGGCTTATTTGTCGACGGTGAGGCACGTGATGCAATCACTGCAGGCGAATCAGCCGTTGTTGTTCTCGATAAAACGCCTTTTTACGGTGAAAGTGGTGGTCAGGTGGGTGACACAGGCTATATCAGCACTGACTCTGCAAGGCTTGAGGTGCGCGATACGACGAAAGCCCAGGGGCACCATCTGCATCACGTGGCCGTTGTTGAGGGCACGCTGAACGCGGATGATCAAGTCAATGCCGTTATTGATGCGTCACTGCGGACTCGAATCAAAGCAAATCACTCGGCGACACACTTGATGCACGAGGCACTCAGGCAAGTCCTCGGAGAGCACGTACAGCAGAAAGGTTCTTTGGTAGACGCCGACAAATTACGTTTTGACTTCTCCCATACCGAGGCGATGACCGGTGAGGAGCTGGCGCAGGTTGCAGCAATCGTAAACGATCAGGTGCGCGGTAATGCTGAAGTCCTCACCCAAGAAATGGACATGGAGTCTGCGATTGCGGCAGGTGCTACCGCGCTGTTTGGGGAAAAGTACGGTGACGAGGTTCGCGTATTGACCATGGGCACTGACCGCTTCTCAGTGGAGCTTTGTGGCGGCACGCATGTCACCCGAACGGGCGATATTGGCATTTTCCGTATTCAAAGCGAGGCCGGTGTTGCGTCGGGTGTGCGACGAATCGAAGCGGTGACGGGATTGGGAGCCTTGGCCGATATTGCGAAAACGGACCAGGCACTTGCAGAGGTTTGTGATGTGGTTAAAGCGTCACCTGCGTCTGCAGCGGAGAAGGTTTCAAACCTACGTAAAGAGGTTAGAGACCTCGAGAAGCAAATTACGCAGCTCAAGCAAAAGCTCGCAACGGGGGCTGGTTCGGATCTCACAGCGGATGCTGTGACGGTTGGCGATATCAAAGTCCTAGGTACCGTTGTTGACGGTGCGGACGCGTCGACCTTGAGAGACACACTAGACCATTGCAAGAACAAGCTGGGTTCAGGCGTGGTCCTGCTGGCAGCTGTTGACGGCGACAAAATCTCACTCGTCGCTGGGGTTACCAAGGATCTTACCGACAAGCTACGCGCGGGTGACGTAATGAAAGAGTTTGCAGGTCGCGTGGATGGCAAAGGCGGCGGGCGACCCGATATGGCCCAAGGCGGAGGGACGAACGTCAGCGCACTCGAGCCGGCGCTTGCCGATCTTCCTGCTTGGGTGTCTAACCAACTCGCATAGTACTCTCTTTTTATAGCACTCTTTACAGCACTCTCTTTTTGTAATGCGAAGCAAGGTGATATGAGCAGTTTGCACGCTCCTATCACCTTTAAGTGATCGCTTAAACCGTGTTTAATACGCGGCTCTTCGACGACCCTTTTATTTCCCATGGCACTTATCGTCCAAAAATACGGTGGTACCTCAGTAGGCTCTATCGAGCGCATTGAAGCCGTTGCTGAGCGCGTAGCAAAGCACCATGCCGCTGGTGATCAGCTCATTGTGGTTGTCTCAGCAATGTCGGGAGAGACTAATCGCTTACTCGGTCTAGCAGGCGAGATCTCAGAGACTCCCGATCTGAGAGAGCTCGACATGCTGGTTTCAACCGGTGAGCAGGTGTCGATGGCATTGCTTGCCATGGCGCTTCACAAGCGTGGTATCGGTGCGATCTCTCTCAAGGGCAGTCAGGTTGCGATTAAGACCGATAGTTTTCACAGCAAGGCACGTATCAAAGATATCGATGCGACTCGGCTTCATGCTGAGCTGGCTGAGAGTAAGGTCGTTATCGTCGCTGGCTTTCAGGGCGTCGACGAGCGGGGCGAAACAACAACGCTTGGGCGCGGGGGATCAGACACCTCAGCCGTTGCACTTGCTGCTGCAGTTAAAGCCGCGGAATGCCAGATTTATACCGACGTTGATGGTGTTTACACAACGGACCCGCGTGTGGTGGACGGCGCTAAACGTCTCGACAGCATCACTTTTGAAGAGATGTTGGAGATGGCGAGCATGGGTTCTAAGGTACTTCATCTTCGCTCTGTTGAGTTCGCTGGGAAGTACGGAATACCGCTGAGAGTATTAAGCAGTTTTAAGGATGGCCCCGGAACACTCATCTCCGTAGATAACGAGGAAAATCTTATGGAAGCGCCAACCATTGCGGGCATTGCATTCAATCGTGACGAAGCAAAACTCACTATCGTTGGTGTCCCAGATACGCCGGGCATTGCTTATCAAATTTTGGGTCCTATCGGTGAGGCGAATATTGAGGTCGATGTCATCCTGCAGAACGTAGGAGATGAGGGTAAAACGGACTTTACCTTTACCGTCTCGCGCAACGATCTGACTCGCGCAGAGGAGATATTAGAGACGCACATTACCCAATTGGGGGCTATGGAATGGCGCTCAGACAGCAAGATTGCCAAGGTCTCAGTGGTTGGTGTGGGTATGCGATCGCATGCGGGTGTCGCCGCCACGATGTTCCGCGCATTGTCTGAAGTCGGCGTTAACATCCAGATGATCAGTACATCTGAGATAAAGATCTCGGTCATCATCGAGGAGAAGTTCCTAGAACTCGCTGTTCGAGCGTTGCACTCAGTGTTTGGATTGGACGCTGATGAGGCTGGTGATCCTGAAAGCTGACGTGTAGTCTGACTCAGGAAGCACAAACAAGGACGTTAGTTATGCTGATATTAACCCGTAGGGTCGACGAGTCGCTGGTCATTGGCGACAACGTAACCGTGACTATTCTGGGAGTGAAAGGCAATCAGGTTCGGATTGGTGTTGATGCACCCAGGGATGTCACCGTTCATCGTGAGGAGCTCGCGCACAAGCAGGACTCGCTAGAGCACAAACTATCCCCGAATCGAGACGACTAAGACGTCTTTTTGAGCGTCTTCGAATAAAAGAATAATAAAGACTATGGCCTCAAATATTACCGTATCCCCGCTGACCCCTGCGATCGGTGCCGAAATTGGGAATATCGATCTACGGCAGGTCAGTGGCGACCAGATCGCAAACATCCGGGCGGCATTACTCGAATACAAAGTCGTCTTTTTCCGGGATCAGACCCTTACGCAAGCAGAGCATATTTCGTTCGCGCGTGAATTTGGTGACCTAGAGATTCACCCAGCAACACCCAAGTCGCAGAGCAACCCAGAAGTACTTCACATCGCCCACGGACCGGAATCCAAGGGAAAAGAAAACTTCTGGCACTCCGATGTGACTTGGCGTGAAAAACCCTCACTAGGCTCGATTCTCAAAGCTGTAGAAGTTCCAGCAGTAGGTGGTGATACGCTATTTGCCAACATGGTAATGGCTTACGAGTTATTGCCCGACGATATAAAGAAAGTGATCACAGGCAGAACTGCTGTCCACGATATCGCGCGTGTCTTTGCGGGTCGGTTAAACAAAAGCGCAGAAGAGTTGCGTGAGCGCTATCCCCCCATGGAGCACCCCATCGTGAGGACACACCCCGAAACAGGTGAATCTGTTCTCTACGTAAACACTGCCTTTACCAGTCATATTAAAGATATGGAGAAGGACGAGAGCGCTCGATTGTTGAGAAAGCTTTATCGCACGGCAGCAAATCCAGAAATCCAATGCCGATTCAGATGGCAGCCCGGATCTTTGGCGTTCTGGGATAACAGAGCCTCACAGCATTTTGCGAGTTCCGATTACTTTCCTCAGGTCCGAAAGATGGAGCGTGTGACGATTGCGGGTGATCGACCCTACTGGCGTGCAGCCTGACAATCCAATCAGTCTCCTATAAACCTACAATTTGTAATGTTCAGATATCGCAATTCGTGTCGGTTGTGATATTCTCGCGCGCTCGTCGATTGGCGCAAAAAATCGACGAAACGTGGAGAAGTGGCCGAGTGCTGACCGAGCAATCTAAGATTGCGAAGGAGCGCCCGAGTCACGAGGGCGACCCGAAGGGCGAGACACGCAGTGTCGAGTAACGCGCGACCCGGGAGCGTCAAGAAGTTCGTATCGAGGGATATGAGCGACAGAGTTTGGAGAAGTGGCCGAGTGGCTGAAGGCGCTCCCCTGCTAAGGGAGTATACGTTAATCGCGTATCGAGGGTTCGAATCCCTCCTTCTCCGCCATCATAAAAAAGGGACCACTGAGTCCCTTTTTTTATGATGCTCAGTGGTCAGTTCGAAGAAGGTCATCGCACCCAAATAAAGAGTGATGGGCTAGTGCTCGCAAATGCTGGCACTACGTACTTTTCATTTTTTTCGAATTCTCTTGTCGCCACCAAACGCGCCAACGAAAAAGCCGCAAATCACTCCACCCGGTCCCAAAATGAATATCCCCCAGAGCGGACCTAGATTTGCATCGGAGCCGACAAGCATTGCGATAAGCATGGGTCCGAAGAATCCGACGACAAACCCTACGCTCCCAAACAAAAAGGCTTTGTATAGGGCGGTCTTCAAAATTTTGGCGAATCGTTTCAGTGGCCCCACCTCCTTCCCATTCAAGCACGCGCCCGCTCTTGCTATCAGATCACTCTGACACCAATGAATGTTAGTTTGATAGTTCACAGCATGGGCGCAAGTGGTATCTAAGGTGCCAAATTAATGCAGGAAGTCCTGTGCGAATTGTCTCCATCTCGAGCAAATAATAATTTGAGAATTCATCAAGGCTAGTGCGTATGCTGATGACTGGGAGTCCTGTAAAGTCATTGGCCCGTCTCCTAACCGACCCTTAAGAAGCGAGTTTTCTTTGCAGCCACTGATCAAAATTATGCTCACTTTGGGGTTGGCGTTTGCAACGACCTTTTTGCTGCTTAATGCCACAGGCGTCGTCACAGTGGCGAAGATCGAGGTCTGGTTAACGCTCGCCAGAGATGCTGACCCCTTATGGGTTGCCCCCATAATTGCTTTGCTGCTTTTTGTCGATCTCATTATTTCGGTTCCCACGCTCGCCAC
>CAJXZI010000072.1 GCA_913063005.1 uncultured Halieaceae bacterium
CCTTACGGGTTTGTGATTTCTGGTGCCGACTTACGCCACGTGCCAATGACCGAGGACGGTGATTTTTTCGAGGAATTGGATAAGGCCATTAAGACGACTTATCCACGCCCCAAAATGTTGGTTTTGAATTTCCCCTCAAACCCGACGGGTGATTGTGTCGAACTCGATTTTTTCGAAAAAGTCGTGGCCGTAGCGCGGGAGCACAAAATTTGGGTGGTGCATGATCTCGCCTACGCGGATTTGGTATTTGATGGATACAAGGCACCGAGCATCCTGCAGGTGCCAGGTGCGCGCGACGTCGCCGTTGAATTTTTCACGCTGTCTAAGAGCTATAACATGCCAGGCTGGCGCGTTGGCTTCTGCTGCGGAAATAAAGAATTGGTTGCCGCGCTAACACGGATAAAATCGTACCTCGACTACGGTATCTTTACGCCCGTGCAGGTCGCAGCCATTTCCGCCCTCGAGTCAGATCAGTCATGTGTCGAGGAAGTACGGCAAATGTATCAAGATCGGCGTGACGTGCTTTGCGATGGTTTGAACAGCGCCGGGTGGGCGGTGACGCCCCCGAAAGCGACTATGTTCGTATGGGCAAAAATTCCAGCGCCCTTTGATCAGATGGGCTCGTTGGAATTTAGCAAGTTACTCCTTAAGGACGCGGGAGTGGCTGTTTCACCAGGTATAGGCTTTGGCGAATATGGTGAGGGCTACGTTCGGTTCGGCCTTATCGAGAACGAACATCGAACAAGGCAGGCGCTGCGGGGCATAAAAAAAGTATTACGCGCTGGGTTACCTAGCGATTGGGGACAAGAGTGATAGATCGGACAGTACGTGTCGGCCTCTGCGGCCTTGGAACAGTAGGCCAAGGCGTCTTGGCATTACTCAGCGAGGGTGGCGAAACGATTGCTGCGCGTGCGGGTGCGCAGTTGACGGTCATCCATGTTGCTACCCGAACACCCAAGCCCGACGTTGATACAGGTGGGGCCAAAGACTCTCGCGATGTTTTTGACGTGGCACGCGACCCCGATGTTGATGTCCTAATCGAGCTGATTGGTGGTACCACGGTCGCAAGAGATCTCGTGGTTGAGGCCTTAAAGCACAACAAGCATGTGGTGACAGCGAACAAGGCGCTGCTCGCAGACCACGGGCAAGAGCTGTTTGCGCTTGCGGAGCAGCAAGGGGTTTCGCTGCGATTTGAAGCAGCTGTCGCAGGCGGCATCCCAGTCATCGAGACGGTAAAGGCCAGTCTCGCTGCGAATGAAGTGACTTCAGTCGCAGGCATCATCAACGGCACCGGCAACTTCATATTGACTGCCATGGCGTCAGAGGGTCGCGCCTTCGACGACGTTCTCGCTGAAGCACAGGCGCTTGGTTATGCAGAGGCGGATCCTACCTTCGACGTTGACGGTACGGATGCGGCGCAGAAACTCGTTCTACTGGCGTCATTGGCTTTTGGCGCTGCCATTAGTTCAGATGCGCCTTACAAACAGGGGGTTGATAGTGTGGCTCCCGAAGACCTCGAATTCGCCAGAGAGCTCGGCTACCGTATAAAGCACTTGGGGATCGCAAAGCGCGATGGCGACGCACTTCAGTTGCGTGTTCACCCCACATTGATCCCAGAAGGCAAAGCCATTGCTAACGTTGATGGTGTTCTGAACGCCGTCATGATCAACGCAAATGGTGTCGGAGAGCTGCTGCTGGTAGGTCCCGGTGCTGGCTCAAGGCCCACGGCGAGTGCTGTTTGTGGCGATCTCGTGTCAATTGCCGGTGCCCTTGCCCGGGGTGAAACGCCGGCGGCGCCCAGTATGAGCGTGCCAGTGGCGAAGTTGGATACCGTGCCTATTGCCGACATGCAAGACGTCTCATCGGCTTGGTATTTGCGCCTCAATGCTGAGGACAAGCCCGGTGTCATGGCTGAAATTACAACTTGTTTGAGCGAGCAAAGTATTGGTATCGAGTCGCTCATTCAGAAACCAGACGCGAGTGCTAGCGCGGATGTGCCGGTCATCATTCTCACGGATATAGCAACGACTCGCAGCCTCAGCGCTGCGGTGTCGGCGATTGAAGCGATGCCATCGGTGGTGGGTGACGTCGTTCGCCTTCGAGTCGAAAACTTTCATTGATAGGACCTGATCACTTATGTCCATTCGTTATGTGAGCACGCGCGGACAGGCGCCTGAGCTCGATTTTGAAGATGTACTTCTAGCAGGCCTTGCGTCTGACGGTGGGCTGTACGTACCCACCTCGTTACCTAAATTTGATGCGGCTCAACTGCGGTCAATGCAATCGATGTCGTATCCAGAGCTGGCATACGAAATCGTCTCGCCGTTTATCGGTGATTGCATTAGTGAGACGGACTTGCGAGCGATTCTTGAGGACACCTACGCCAGCTTTAGGCACCCAGCGGTTGCGCCGCTTGTTCAGCTGGACCACAACCAATGGGTTCTCGAGCTCTTCCAAGGGCCGACGTTGGCGTTTAAGGACTTTGCCCTACAGTTGCTGGGCCGCCTACTCGATCATGTATTGGCCCGTCGTGGCGAAAAAGTCGTGATTATGGGCGCAACATCGGGTGACACCGGCAGTGCTGCTATCGAGGGCTGTAAGCGCTGCGACAATATCGACATTTTTATTCTGCATCCGCATCAGCGCGTGTCCGAAGTTCAGCGCCGTCAGATGACAACGGTAATAGCGCCAAATATTCATAACATCGCAGTTGAGGGTAATTTCGACGACTGTCAGGCGATGGTGAAAACCAGCTTTGTCGCTGAGCCCTTTTTACCTGACGGCCGTCGCCTTGTGGCTGTTAACTCGATTAACTGGGCGCGCATCATGGCGCAAATTGTCTATTACTTTTATTCCGCGTTGGCGCTTGGCCGCATCGATCGCCCCACGAGCTTCTCGGTACCTACAGGCAACTTCGGTGATATTTTTGCGGGTTATTTAGCCAAGCAAATGGGGTTGCCCGTGGAAAAATTGGTCATTGCAACCAATCGCAATGATGTACTCCACCGGGTCCTAACTGAGGGCGTTTACGCGAAGCTGTCTCTGGAAGCTTCCTTATCCCCCAGTATGGATATCACTGTCTCGTCAAATTTTGAGCGCCTGCTTTTCGATCTCGCAGATCGCGACGGCGACGTTCTACGCGGTTGGATGGAAACCTTTGCGAAGGGCGATCTGGCTCTTTCAGGTCAGGCCTTGGAGCGTGCGAAAGCGTTGTTTGATAGCGACCGCAGTTCAGACCAAGAAACCTGCGAGGAGATTGCCTCTGTTTGGAACCACCAAGGCTATTTGGTAGATCCGCACACGGCCATCGGCACAAAGGCTGCACGGGCGTGTCAGGGTGATAGCGACGCGGCAATGGTGACTTTGGCCACTGCACACCCCGCTAAATTCCCTGCAGCGATTGAAGCGGCCGGCGTGGCAACCGAAGCGCAGCTGCCACCACATCTTTCCGATCTCTTTGAGCGGGAGGAAGCTTTTGATGTGCTCCCCAACGATTTGGCTGCAGTACAGCGATTTATGGCGGCTAACTGTCGCGCCTGATGGTCAGTGAAATCAAACATCGCCAGGGTGCGATCTCGCCCGAGCTTGCGGCGGCAGCAATACCGGAGGCCGTTAAGAAGATTTATGCACATCGTGGTGTCGCACGGCTCGACGAAATCTCGCTACCGTTAAATCAGCTGCTGCCACCAACGGCACTCAAGGGCGCACAGGAAGCGGCCGAGATGCTCGCCGACGCCGTCGAGTTTCAAGCGAGTGTGGTTATTGTGGGCGACTTTGATGCCGATGGTGCAACAAGTTGTGCGCTGGCAGTGTCTTTGCTCAAGCAGATGGGGCTCGAAGAAGTTTATTACTTGGTCCCCAACCGTTTCGAATATGGTTACGGCCTGACACCTGAGATTGTCGGCATTGCAGCACAGTATCAGCCCGACGTCTTAGTGACGGTGGATAACGGAATCGCCAGTATCGACGGCGTATCTGCCGCCCGCCAACTTGGCATGAGCGTGATTATCACCGACCACCATTTGCCTGGGGCAGAGCTGCCCGAGGCGGATATTATCGTGAACCCAAACCAACCGGGTTGCTCTTTTCCCAGTAAGGCCTTGGCCGGCGTCGGCGTCATGTTCTACGTTTTGACAGCGCTGCGTGCCGAGCTTCGTAATCGCGATTGGTTCGAGTCCATGAGTCTCGAGATGCCCAACCTCGCCGACGCTTTGGATTTGGTGGCGTTGGGCACTGTGGCTGACGTTGTGCCGCTCGACAAAAATAACCGCACGCTGGTGGCCGCGGGCATCGCACGTATGCGCGCGGGAAGGGCGAGGCCTGGTATCGAGGCTTTGTTCGAGGTTGCCGGGCGAGATATCCGATCTGTTACATCGACCGATCTGGGTTTCGTTGCCGGCCCGCGTATCAATGCGGCAGGTCGGTTGGACGACATGTCTGTCGGTATTGAGTGTTTACTCGCGGAGTCGACTGCGGCCGCGCGTTCCTTTGCGACGCAGCTGAATGACTACAACAAGGAGCGGAGAAGCATTGAGGGCTCGATGCAAACCGAAGCGCTGGCTCTCGTTGAAAGCGGTGAGTTTGCGGTCAGTGATTCAGACTTCGCAGTCACACTTTTTCGAGAGGATTGGCACCAAGGCGTTGTTGGCATCCTCGCGTCCCGAATTAAGGAGCGCTTCCACCGTCCAACGATTATCTTTGCTCAGGTCGACGAGACAGAGCTAAAGGGATCTGGACGCTCAATTCCCGGTGTTCACATGCGGGATGTGCTCGATCGAGTTGCCACCCAGAACCCAGGGCTCGTTACCAAATTCGGCGGTCACGCGATGGCTGCAGGTCTGAGTCTCTCGAAGGAAAAGCTCACCGAATTCCGAGCCGCGTTTAACCAAGCCGTTGCCGATGAGTTAAAAGGTGTGACACCGAATCAGGAATACCTCACTGATGGTTCGCTCAACCCAGCAGAGCTGTCACTCCATTTGGCTGAGGCACTTGCCGCGGGTGGTCCATGGGGCCAGGGGTTTGAGGCGCCGTCATTCGACGGTACTTTTACCGTCAGTGATATGCGAGTTGTTGGCGAGAAGCACTTGAAGTTTCGTCTTGCCACCGAGGTGGGTGTCATCGACGCCATTGCCTTCAACGCAGATGTGGACACATGGCTCAGAGAGCGACCAACCGCAGTGACTTGTGTGTACAAACCTGAGGTAAATGAATATCGCGGCGAGCGTCGACTTCAGCTACAGCTCGACGTCATCTGGCCCGCGACGGCCTGACGCGCTGGAACAAAATAGCCCGCTCCGCTAAACTCGCCGCCCATTAATCGACTGGTATTGCTCGTGGAAATCGCTCCTCTTATCAATCAGCTAAAAGACATCCGCGCACGAACCGATGTGCTTCGGGGGTATCTTTGACTTCGCTACAAAAAAAGAGCGACTAGCAGAGGTTGAGTTAGAACTGGGCGAACCCAGTGTTTGGGAAGACCCAGAGCGCGCACAGAGTCTCGGTCGAGAGCGTTCTTCGCTAGAGCTTGTTGTGCACACGATTGAGGCCTTGGACGCAGGTCATCAGGACAGCGTTGACTTGCTAGAAATGGCACAGGCTGAAGACGATCAGGAGACCGCTGACGAGGTCGCGAGTGATCTTGAAAAACTTATGGTGCAGCTCGAGACGCTCGAGTTTCGGCGCATGTTTTCTGGTGAAATGGACCCGAATAATGCCTTCCTCGATATTCAAGCAGGGTCTGGAGGCACAGAGGCTCAGGACTGGGCCGAGATGTTGCTCCGTATGTATCTCCGCTGGGGCGAGAGTAAAGGCTTCAAAGCAACACTCACCGAGGCGTCGGCAGGCGATGTTGCCGGGATTAAAAGCGCGACAGTTCAGTTTGAGGGCGAGTACGCCTTTGGCTGGCTGAGAACCGAGACCGGTGTTCACCGACTCGTCCGGAAGTCACCTTTTGACAGCGGTGGTCGGCGTCACACCTCGTTTTCCTCGGTGTTTGTATCGCCAGAGATCGATGACGATATCGATATCGATATAAACCCCGCCGATTTGCGTATAGATACCTACCGGTCCTCAGGCGCCGGTGGTCAGCACGTTAACACCACTGACTCGGCGGTGCGTATCACCCACGAGCCATCAGGCATTGTCACCAGCTGCCAAACTGAGCGGTCGCAGCATCAAAACAAAGACAACGCCATGAAGCAGCTTCGGGCAAAGCTCTACGAGATGGAAATGCTGAAGCGGAGTGCTGAGAAGCAGGCGATGGAAGACAGTAAGGCAGATATTGGCTGGGGAAGCCAAATTCGGTCTTATGTGCTCGATGATTCACGCATCAAAGACTTACGGACCGGCGTGGAAAATAGGAATACACAGGCTGTATTGGATGGCGCGCTCGATCCCTTTATCGAAGCCTCGTTGAAAAAAGGCCTCTAGGTTAGGAAGAACTATGACTGATTCGGTGTCGGCTCCTGCTGAAGACGAAAACAAATTAATTGCGGAGCGACGAGCTAAGCTTGCCAAACTTCGTGAGTCCGGAAACGCATTCCCTAACGACTTTCGCCGTACGGCGTTAGCGGGTGATCTACAACGCCAATACGGACACGAAACAAAAGAAGACTTGGCGGAAAAGGCAGAGTCTTTCGCGGTTGCTGGTCGCTTAATCCGCAACCGGGGTGCGTTCCTGTTGATTCAGGATGGCTCCGATACGATTCAGCTGTACATCGACCGCAAAGGTTTAAGTACTGAAGTTCTGGACGCGATTAAGTCCTGGGATTTGGGCGATATCGTGGCTTCCTCGGGTGTTCTGTGCAAAAGCGGCAAGGGCGACCTTTATATCAATATGGAGACGGCCCAGTTACTGACAAAAGCGCTACGGCCGCTGCCTGACAAATACCATGGTCTATCCGACCAAGAGACACGCTACCGTCAGCGCTACGTTGATCTTATTGCCAATCCGGAAGTAAGAGAAACCTTTCAGATTCGCTCCAAGGTAATTGCCTTTGTTAGATCATTCCTCGATCGACATGGGTTTATGGAAGTCGAGACGCCAATGTTACACCCCATTCCGGGTGGTGCGACCGCACGTCCTTTCGCGACGCATCACAATGCGCTCGATATGCCGATGTTCATGCGTATTGCGCCTGAGCTCTATCTAAAGCGGTTAACGGTAGGTGGGTTTGAGAAGGTTTATGAAATCAACCGCAACTTCCGTAATGAAGGCTTATCGACGCGGCACAACCCCGAATTCACGATGCTCGAGTTCTATTGGGCCTATGCAGATTACCGCGACGCGATGGACCTCACTGAGCAGTTACTGAGAGAACTCTCACAGGAAGTTCTAGGGACAACGGTCATTCCCTGTGGTGAGGACACCGTTGACTTCAGCGCTGATTTTGCACGACTTTCGGTAACTGAGGCGATCCTAGCGCATAACCCAAATTTGCAATCCAGCGACCTCGAAACGCGCGAATCAGCGGCGGCCGTACTGCAAAAACTAGGTGTGGAGATTAAAGAAGGCTGGGGACTTGGCCGTATCCATATGGAAATATTTGAGGAAACGGCGGAACATAAGCTCATCCAGCCAACGTTTATCACAGAGTACCCCACTGAGGTTTCGCCGCTCGCCCGCCGCAACGATAACAACCCCGATATCACCGACCGTTTTGAGTTTTTTGTCGGTGGTCGCGAGCTGGCAAACGGTTTCAGCGAGTTGAACGATGCGGAAGATCAAGCAGAGCGTTTCAGAGCTCAGGTAGCTGAGAAAGATGCGGGTGACGACGAGGCCATGCACTTCGATCACGACTACGTTCGAGCATTGGAATACGGCTTGCCGCCCACGGCTGGCGAGGGCATTGGGATTGATCGACTCGTGATGCTATTAACCAACGCAGCCTCGATCCGTGATGTCATTTTGTTCCCGCACATGCGTCCAGAGTAAATTTGTCACACTTTTCGAGTAAAAGGCTGTATTCTCCGCACATGACAGTGCACCACAAATCGCCGGTTTTACTGAGTCTATCGCTGAGCTTGCTGACGTTAGCGGGTTGCCAGTCTATGCCGGCTGAGAATGCATCGGTGGACAGTGCACAGCGAGAGCCTATGACCGAGCAAGTGGCGGTTGCTGAACTCAATATCCCCGAACCCGTGACAGAGGCGCCGTGTGATTGTGACTCGGTGGTCGTTGAGGTTGAAGAGACCTACTTTGACCGGGCTATTCGTGCTTTGGCCGCCAGAGATTACGCGCAAGCGCTGCAATATTTCGAGGCACACCGGAATGCGGATAATGCGAATGCGGCGAGAGAAGCCGAGATAGGCTTAGCGTTTATCGCAGTGTTGCAGGCAGACAGCCGAGATCCGAGTAATTCCCAAGCGCTTGACGATCGTGCAGAGGTCATCTCTCTCGCTTTGTCCTTGCTAACGCGTCTGGAAGATAAAGTGTCAGCGCTCGGAAAAATTAACAGCCGCCTGGTGGATGATCTGGAAAAGCGGGAAGC
>CAJXZI010000073.1 GCA_913063005.1 uncultured Halieaceae bacterium
TGAAACTGTTAGAGGATTCGATAGAATCGAACTCAATCTCTGCTAACCAAAGTCCCCCCTCGTTGACCTGGGTATAGCCAGCGGCACAAGCGGTTTTGCCGTCGGTTTTACCTCTAATGATCTTTTACTCTCAGCTGAGCTTTCAGCGCTTGAGGCGGCGGGTGAGGGTGAGGTCGTGTCTCAGCCGAAAGTAATCACTGGCGATAAGCAGCAAGCGACAATCAAATCAGGAACAGAGATTCCATATCAAGAGGGAGCGGCCTCTGGTGCAACAACCACGCAATTTAAGGAGGCTGTACTGCAGTTAACTGTTACTCCTAACATCACCCCGGACGATCGGATACTCTTGGATCTGGTGGTTAATCAGGACTCGGTGGGTCAGTTAGTACCGAGTGCTAACGGTGGTTTAGTACCCTCGATAGACACAACAGAGTTGACGACACAGGTGCTGGTTGGCAATGGAGAAACCGTCGTTCTTGGTGGTGTGTTTAAAAATGAGGAGACGAAGCAGATTCACAAGGTGCCGATACTGGGGGATTTGCCCGGGGTTGGTGCGCTGTTTAGGAGCGCGGCAACAACGAACAAGAAAGTAGAAACCTTGATCTTTATTACGCCACGTATTCTCTCTGAGGTATTGCTCGATTAAGCTCTACATGTCTCATAAACAGGGTGAAACATGCGCGTCTTTTTGGTCGGTCCGCCCGGTTCTGGAAAATCTACTGTCGGCAAGCACATGGCCGCAAATCTCAGCGCCCGTTTTTTTGATCTCGATGAGGTTATAGAGGAGCGCGCTGGCGCCGATATACCCTGGATCTTTGATGTCGAAGGCGAAAGTGGTTTTCGCGATCGTGAGGAAGCTGTTGTTGCTGATTTCGCGGGGCACGAAAATGTCGTCGTAGCAACCGGTGGAGGTGTTGTACTGCGTGAAGCAAATCGTGCGGCGATGCAAGCAAATTGCACGGTGGTCTATCTCTCTGCAACGCTCGACACTCTGGTTGCGCGAACAGCTGGTAAGGTTAAGCGGCCGCTATTGGCAGGAAAGGATCCGCGACCTATCTTGACGGAGATGCTTAAGGTCCGCGGACCTCTCTACGAGGCGGTTGCCGACATTACAGTTTTGTCCACTGGTGGTTCCGCCAAAAAGCTAGCGGCAGTGATCGTTGATAAACTTGCGGAACTGGCAGCGGCGCAAACCACCTAGACCCCGATTGTAGGTCGACTAAGGTGTGGTAATCGTTCAGTAATAGTATCTGAACGGCAGGACAAAGTTCAGCGATAGCCCGGTTAGCCGCGAGTGAGAGACAGAGACGAAATTAGCGTGAGATCCGCGAGAGACTAGCAAATTGAAAACAATCGACCCCGCCGTTAACGTTTGCCTTACTTCCGAGTCTATTGATCGCAGCTACCCGATTTTTATCGACGGCGGTCTGTTGAGCGATCGTGAACTGCTCGATGATCTGCTTCAGGGTAGAAGCGTGTGTTTGGTCACTAACGACACTCTATCTGAACTCTACCTAAGCCAAGTTTTAGCTGCGCTTGGTGCCGACAGAAAAGTAACCGTCGTTACTCTTCCTGATGGCGAACAGTTCAAGACCATGATGGCTATCGAGCAGGTGCTCACCGCAGCTTTGGAAGAGAAGCATGAGCGAAGTACGGTATTCATCGCTCTGGGTGGCGGTGTCGTGGGTGATATCACGGGCTTTGCTGCTTCCACTTTTTTGCGCGGCGCCGATTTTATCCAGATGCCTACGACGCTGCTGGCGCAAGTTGATTCCTCGGTCGGGGGTAAGACAGGTGTTAACCATCCAATGGGTAAAAACCTTATCGGAGCTTTTCACCAGCCAATAGCTGTGTTGTGCGACACGCAGACCCTAGAAACGCTCCCTGATCGAGAGTTTTCGGCGGGTATTGCCGAGGTCATCAAGTACGGTTTAATCGCTGATAAAGTTTTCTTTTATGACCTCATTGACAATGCAGAGGCGCTTAAAAGCCGTGATCCTGATGTATTAGCCAGGGTCATTGCGCGTTGCTGTGCCATAAAAGCAGATGTCGTTAGTCGTGATGAGCGAGAGGGTGGGATCAGAGCTATTCTCAATCTCGGCCACACGTTTGGTCATGCGATCGAAAAAGAGCAAGGCTTTGGCAAATGGTTGCACGGCGAGGCAGTCGCGGCGGGCATGGTTATGGCTACGCGGATTTCTGTCTCGAGGGGATATGTCCCCAGCGCTGTGCTCGATGACCTGTTGCTGTTCCTTAAAACGTTTGACTTACCCTGTACTCCGCCAAGCGGTATGACGGTTGACGTCTTCCTCCGCGCTATGCAGGGCGATAAAAAAGTTCAGTCGGGTCGTATCCGCTATATCCTGCTTTCGGCACTCGGTGAAGCCTCGATTGTCGAAGATGTGAGTGAATCCGAAATCGCTGCCTGTCTGTAAACCTTTGATACAGACGGGTTCATGGCGCAGCGTCACTGCCCTTAAATTGTAGAAAGTTCGCAAAAAGTGTAAACTGCGCGGCCTTTTTGACTGTGCGTCGGGCGTTTTGGGTGTTAGCAGTGCGTCGGCAAACAGTCCCGTTGAGATCAAGCGAGTAAGTTCTAGCATGAAGTCATCAGACATCGTGAACGACTCCGTGGGCCCGAAAGATCAGCCGCGCGGTTTGTACAATCCAGAAGAATTCCGAGACAACTGTGGCTTCGGGATGATCGCCCACCAGCAAGGCGTGCCTAGTCATAAACTTCTGCAGACGGCCATTGAGTCGCTTACGTGCATGACTCACCGTGGTGGTATCGCGGCCGACGGTAAAACGGGCGACGGCTGCGGATTGCTGCTTCAGATGCCTACGCCGTTCATGCGCGCAGCTGCGAGGGAGATCTTAGGGCGAGAGCTTAAAAACACCTTTGCTGTTGGCATGGTCTTCATGTCCAGAGCCCTTGAAGCGCAAGCTAAGGTGCGCGCGGCGTTTGAGACCGCGGCGCAAGAGTTTAATTTTGATGTTGCCACGTGGCGAGTGGTGCCCACGCAGCCTGACGTCTGTGGTGAGATTGCGCTTGAGCAGCTGCCGCAAATCGAACAGGTGTTCTTAGAGGCGGATGACGCGAGTCACGAAGAGGTCACAGCAAACTTATTCATGATCCGTCGTCGTGTGGAAATGGCGATGGCAGACGACCCAGATTTCTATATCTGTAGCCTCTCAGACCGTGTGATCTCATACAAAGGCTTGGTGATGCCAGCCGATCTCGAGCATTTTTACCCTGACCTCGGGGATGAAAGCCTTGAAACGGCAATTTGTGTTTTCCACCAGCGTTTCTCAACGAATACATTACCCCGTTGGCCGCTTGCGCAGCCGTTCCGAATGCTGGCGCACAATGGTGAAATCAACACCATTCAAGGCAATCGTAGCTGGTCGAGGGCGCGCACACCCAAGTTGTCTTCACCAATGCTGCCTGATCTTCACAGCGTGGCGCCGCTGGTAAATGAGCACGGCTCTGACTCCTCAAGCCTGGATAACATGCTCGAGCTCTTGGTGACTGGGGGCGTTGATCTCCCGAAAGCGCTTCGTATGTTGATTCCACCTGCTTGGCAAAACATTGAAGATATCGATCCAGATCTAAAGGCGTTTTATCAATATCACGCCATGCACATGGAGCCTTGGGACGGCCCCGCGGGCATCGTACTGACCGACGGGCGATATGCTTGCTGCTTGCTTGATAGAAATGGTCTCCGCCCCGCACGCTGGGTAACAACTTCCGACGGTTTTATCACGCTTGCATCTGAGGTAGGAACTTACCACTACGCGCCAGAAACCGTGACGGCTAAGGGTCGTGTAGGTCCGGGTCAAATCCTTGTGATTGATACCGAGACCGGGGAAGTGCTGCACACCAAGGATATCGACAATAAACTGAAGAGCAGCAAGCCTTACAAGCAGTGGCTGCGTGACAACGCCCGCCATATCGAAGCCTCTTACGACACAACGGTTACCGCTCCCATTGACGGCGATGCGTTAGACGTTTACCAGAAAATGTTTCAAGTCACCCTTGAAGAGCGCGATCAGGTACTGAAACCGCTGGCGGAGTCAGGGAATGAAGCCGTTGGTTCTATGGGTGACGATACGCCTATGGCGGTTTTGTCCGCGCGTGAGCGATCGCTCTACGACTACTTCAGACAGAAGTTTGCGCAAGTAACAAACCCGCCTATTGACCCTCTTCGCGAGGCGATCGTTATGTCGCTCGAAGTTGACCTAGGTGGCGAGGCTAACCTTTTCGAGGAAACAGAGTCCCACGCGCGGCGAGTGAGTCTGACGTCGCCTGTGCTGTCTCAGGGTAAGTTCGAATCAGTACTGGCCTTGAACGAGAGCGGCTTGAAGGTTCAGGTGCTCGATGCAACGTACAGTCCTGAAGAGACAACACTGAAAGAAGCCGTTGCAACGCTCTGCCGGGAGGCAGGTGCGCACGTGGCTGGCGGTGCCAGTGTGCTGGTGTTATCTGACCGAAATTTCGGCGAGGATCGCGTGCCTATACACAGCCTCCTTGCAACCGGTGCGGTTCATAACCACTTAATTGCCAACGGGCTTCGGGCAGATTCTAACTTGATTATCGAGTCGGGCAGTGCGCGTGATTCGCATCAGTTTGCTTGCCTACTCGGATTTGGTGCTACGGCTGTTTATCCCTATCTCGCCTACAGTGTGCTTGCGCAGCAATTGGCTGATGGTGAGATCTTGGGCGCGCCGTCAGCCTGCTATAAGAATTACCGCAAAGGCATCAATAAAGGTCTGCTCAAGATTATGTCGAAGATGGGCATATCGGCGGTGAATAGCTACCGCGGGGCACAACTTTTCGAGGCGGTTGGTTTGGACGCTGAGGTGGTCGATGTGGCCTTTAGTGGCGTGTCATCGCGGATTGCGGGTGCTGGATTCGCACACCTCGAGTTTGATCAAGTTCAGCTTGCTCGAGCGGCGCGGCTTAAGCGCAAGCCGGTCGTAGCAGGCGGACTCCTCAAGTATGTGCACGGCGGCGAATATCACGCTTACAACCCAGACGTAGTAATGAGTTTGCAGCGCGCTGTCGTGAGCAACGATACCGCGGACTACAAGACCTATGCAGATCACTGCAATGACCGGCCTGTTGCCGCGCTTCGCGATCTATTGAACCTCAAACCAAGCCCAGCGCCGATTCCGCTCGAGGACGTCGAACCGATCGATGCGATCCTAAAGCGATTTGACTCGGCGGGTATGTCGCTCGGTGCGCTCTCGCCTGAGGCGCACGAAGCGTTGGCGATGGGCATGAATGCGATTGGGGCGCGCTCCAATAGTGGTGAGGGCGGCGAAGACCCGGCGCGCTATGGTACTAATCGGGTGTCCAAGATTAAGCAGATCGCCTCCGGGCGATTCGGCGTCACGCCACATTATTTGGTAAATGCCGAAGTGCTGCAGATTAAAGTGGCGCAGGGTGCAAAGCCTGGCGAAGGTGGGCAGCTGCCCGGTGGTAAGGTTAATGACCTTATTGCGCGTCTGCGGTACTCGGTTCCAGGCGTTACGCTGATTTCACCACCGCCCCACCACGACATTTACTCGATCGAAGATCTGGCACAGCTCATTTTTGACCTCAAAGAAGTCAATCCTGATGCGCTGGTGTCGGTGAAGCTGGTTTCTGAACCCGGCGTAGGAACAATCGCAGCCGGTGTAGCCAAGGCCTACGCAGATCTGATTACGATCTCTGGGTATGACGGGGGAATCGCAGCGAGCCCGCTTACCTCGATTCGTCATGCGGGATCACCGTGGGAGTTAGGTCTTGCTGAGGTACATCAAACACTGAGAGGCAACCGTCTGCGCGGTAAGATTCGATTGCAGGCAGACGGTGGTATGAAGACTGGCTTAGACGTCGTGAAAGCCGCCATTTTGGGTGCTGAAAGCTTTGGTTTCGGTACTGCGCCTATGATTGCAATGGGGTGTAAGTACCTTCGTATTTGCCATCTCAACAATTGTGCAACAGGCGTTGCAACGCAGAACGACAAGCTCCGCGAGGATCATTTTGTCGGTGATGTCGAGCGCGTGGTTAACTTCTTCCGGTTTGTGGCGGAGGAGACGCGTGAATGGATGGCCTCACTAGGTGTCTCAAGACTCGAAGACCTGATTGGGCGGGTCGATTTGCTCGAACATCTTGATGGCACAACTGATAAGCAGAGTGCCTTGAACCTCCAGCCTATTACCTGGGTTGATGAAACCGCGGTTGATCAGCCTCAATTCTGCGAGGTAGACAGAAACCCGCCGTTCGACCAAGGAGAGAAAGCGGCTCTTATCCTCTCTGAAGTACTGCCCGCTATCGACGCAAAACAGGGTGGTGAGTTTAGTTTTTCAGTCACGAACTGTGATCGATCGATTGGTGCACGTATTTCCGGAGAGATTGCAAAACGCTACGGTAACGCGGGGATGGAAGAGGCACCTATTACGCTAAAACTCGAGGGTACCGCGGGTCAGAGCTTTGGTGTCTGGAACGCAGGTGGTCTTCACATGTATCTCGCTGGCGATTGCAACGACTACGTTGGCAAGGGCATGGCGGGTGGAAAAATAGTTGTTTACCCGCCTGAGGGAAGTCAGTTCGAAAGCAAGCGCGCGAGCATCATAGGGAACACCTGTCTCTACGGCGCTACCGGAGGACGCTTATTTGCCTCGGGTTGTGCCGGAGAGCGCTTTGCGGTTCGAAATTCAGGCGCACATGCGGTTATTGAAGGCGCTGGTGACCACTGCTGTGAGTACATGACCGGTGGCTGCGTGACGGTGCTGGGCGAGACTGGTTTGAATTTTGGTGCGGGAATGACGGGCGGTGTGGCCTTTGTGCTCGATGAAACTCGCGCGTTCCCCGATCGATACAACCATGAACTCGTTGAGATACGTCGTATCAGCGGTGAGGCTGCAGAAGCGCACAGGCATTTCTTGCGCGATAACATCAAAGAGTTCGTTGCGGAGACAGGGTCGTCATGGGGCCAGCACATCCTCGACAATTTCGCGGATTATGTAGGGAAGTTTTGGTTGGTAAAGCCAAAAGCAGCCGACTTTAATCAGTTGGTAGCCCGATTCCGCTACACAGATTGAGAGTTGTAATATGACTGAGCGATTAGCAAATCCATTTCAGTTTCTCGATGTAGAGCGTCAAGACCCAAACAAGCGCTCCATGGAGTCGCGGACGGAAGAATTCGTTGAAATCTACGATCCATTCACCGAAGAGACCGCGGCGGAGCAGTCTCATCGTTGCTTAGAGTGCGGTAACCCTTACTGCGAGTGGAAGTGCCCTGTTCACAACTTAATTCCAAATTGGCTCAAGTTGTTATCAGAGGGGCGACTATTTGAGGCGGCCGAGCTCAGCCACCAAACTAATACGCTCCCCGAGGTTTGCGGGCGTGTGTGCCCGCAGGATCGTTTGTGTGAGGGCGCCTGTACGCTGCACGATGGGTTTGGTGCAGTAACCATTGGCAACGCAGAGAAATACATTACGGATACAGCGCTTGCCATGGGTTGGCGGCCTGACTTGAGTGACGTTATCTCAACGGGTAAGCGTGTTGCTATCGTGGGTGCCGGTCCCGCGGGCTTGGGGTGCGCGGATATCTTGGCGAGAAACGGCGTAAAGCCGGTTGTCTTCGATCGATACCCTGAAATTGGTGGCTTGCTCACCTTTGGTATTCCTCAGTTTAAGCTCGAAAAGCAGGTCATGGAGCGACGTCGCGAAGTCTTCGAGGGCATGGGAATTGAGTTCCGCCTGAATACCGAAATTGGTGTTGATATCGATGCCGACGACCTCTTAGAAGAATTCGATGCGGTTTTCTTAGGCATGGGCACTTATAAAGCGATGCAGGGTGGTTTTGCAGGTGAAGATCTTCCCGGCGTTCACAAGGCGCTCGATTATCTGATCGGAAACGTCAACGAAAAGATGGGCTACGCTCAACCTCCCGAAAAGTTCATAGACCTCAAAGGGAAGACCGTCGTTGTTCTGGGTGGTGGTGATACCGCCATGGATTGTGTTCGTACAGCTGTTCGTCAGCAGGCGGAGCAGGTGTTCTGTGTATATCGCCGAGACGAGGAGAATATGCCGGGCTCGCGCCGTGAAGTACAGAATGCCCGTGAAGAGGGCGTTAAGTTTCTATTTAACCGTCAGCCTATCAGCGTGGTCGACTATTTCGGAGAAGCCGGTGGTGTGAAGGTCGTCGAGACCCGTTTGGGCGAGCCTGGGCCAGACGGTCGACGTCGCCCGGAGCACATCGAGGGGTCAGAGCAAGTTCTTGAGGCTGATGCCGTGATCATGGCGTTTGGTTTCCAGCCAAGCCCGACCGAGTGGATGGCGGACATGGAAATTGCACTAAATGACTGGCAGGGAGTGATTGCTCCAGAGCATCAACTGTTCAAGTTTCAAACATCAAATCCCAAAGTGTTTGCTGGTGGTGATATGGTACGCGGTTCTGACCTTGTGGTTACCGCCATTTGGG
>CAJXZI010000074.1 GCA_913063005.1 uncultured Halieaceae bacterium
AGATGAGCAAAAACGTCTCGCTGCGGAGGCGGCCCTCGAGGCCCTTCGGCCCACCCTGGGGGCGGGGGTGGTCCTGGGTATTGGCACCGGGTCCACCACAAACTGTTTTATTGATGCGCTAGGGCCTTTGAAGGATCAGTTCGACGGGGCCGTCGCCAGCAGCGTCGCCTCTGCCAGGCGGCTGGAGGGCCACGGCATTCGCGTGCTGTCCCTCCAGGAAAGCGGTCCCCTGGCTCTCTACATCGACGGCGCCGATGAGGCGGACCCCAACCTCGCCCTGATCAAGGGCGGCGGCGCAGCCCTCACGCAGGAGAAGATCGTCGCCAGCGCCGCGGAGACCTTCTACTGCCTCGTGGACCCCAGAGACCACGTATTTGTTGAAGTTCCAGCGTGGGTAACCCTTAGCTTCGCCCAATCCCTTGAACACAGGATTGGCGTCACGCCCGCGGACAGAGCTAGTTGCCATGACGGGGAAAGACACGTCGTACTTTTCAAAACAAACAGTTGCTGCATCAGCCTCGTCGTTTTCCTCCTGGAAGAAATCGTCTGAGGAGAAACCCACCACTACCAGACCTTTATCCTTGTAATCTTGGTGGAGTTGCTCAAGCCCAGTGAACTGAGGTGTGTATCCGCAGTTGCTCGCCGTGTTGACGATAAGCATTGGCTTTCCAGCGTAGCTCTCACAGAAGTTCACAGTCTCCTTTGAGCTTAGCTTGCGCATTTCAGTGTTCAGGAACTCTGGGCACGAGAAAGCGGTTGCGGAAGCGGTCATACCGATGGTGAAAGCGAGAAGTGTGCGTTTCATAGTCATTCCTCCAATGTGGCTGATGAGTATAGGTCAAACTTTAAACTTTAGTTCACAATACAGATGATCCGTCGAATGCCTGTCCAGTATAGGTGGCGGTGCGCTGACGCGATTAAAGACGTTCGAGAAGCTGCTCCACTTCGTTCATCGTCCACTCTGGATGACAGTGGTAGGACGACGCATGTGTGCCCCAACGTCCCTTATCTGCCAGGCAGGGGTGTTCGGGAGCGATGTAGGGAACATAACTCAGCGCCGCATTAGCGTTCTGCTGTGCTAGCTGCTCGGTCCAAATCGACCGCGTGATTGGGTCATTTTTGTTTTGCAAAATCTGTATGGGAAGCGAGAGTTGGGACGCTACCGGTAGTGCATCGTATTGCCCTCGAGGCAGACTCCAGAAGTAGGGGGCTAACAGCCCCATGGGCCTAAACAAGGCAGGAGGAAGTCCGTACCCAACGTAGCCGCCCTGTGCGAGTGCGTCCGCCGTATTGAGCATGGGGTCGAATAACAATAACCCGTCAGCCGCCAAGCCATCAGCGATGGCATAAATAGCGGTAGCACCTCCCATAGAGAGCCCACACACGATGAGCGGTGCGTCATTGGGTTGGTTTTTATTCAGCCAGTCGCTCGCTGCTTGAACATCTCGATACTCGGTCGCACCCATCCGTAAATAGCCGTCAGTAAAGGTCGAGTTACCGTGATTACGCTGATCGAAAGTAAAAACAGAGATACCGTTGGCCTGTAGATTTTCATAAAACCCGAGGGTGTTGAAAAAGGGTGAATAGCGGCTAGATCCAGCGCCGTGGACAAACAGTAGCGTTGCTCGGGCGTTCTCTGCTGGGTACCACCAGCCCTCGAGCATCAAGCCCTCGCTCTCAAAGATAATCGCTTCATATAGGTCGGGAGCTGAGGGGCTGACCGTGACCCTTTCCGACCCTGTTTTGAGTCCCAGCGCGGGCATTGCGATTCCGTATAGCGCAACAAAAAGAGCGATGAGTCCAACGGAGTATAGAGCGGCAGTCAGCATGGATTTCATGATCTGTCGAGTGATTAAAGGCCGAAGCGTTGGCGTAAGAATTTTGCGACGCCGTCCTCATCGTGGTGACCGATGACGTCAGTCGCCAATGCTTTAAGTTCATCGTCTGCGTTTGCCACAGCATATGACTCTGTCGCGACTTCAAATAGGCTGAGGTCATTGTCGCCATCCCCGAAGGCGATAATCTCGGAGTAGCCAGAGGCCTCTGCAACGTGACGAACACCATTGCCCTTAGACCCCTCGCTGTGATGCACGTCTAACCAAGCCAAACCCTGCTCTTTCAGAGCGATGCCGGTGTAGGCTACAAGGTGTGGGTGATGAGCTACGAAGTCTACAACGCGGTTAACGGCTTCTTGCGAGCCCATTGCAGATATATTGATGACATGGGCGTTATCGGGCATTTCTTCGATGCTTTGGAGCGGTAATTCACGCTCTTTTTCAAAGAGGTGCGCAAGTTTGATTTCGTATCCCTCTCTGAGTGGCGCGTGATAAACGGCGTGACGATCGCCGTGTTCAAGGGAGAATACGAAGGGGGTCAATTGGCTCTGAATGAAAATACCAATCACATCATTCACTTCAGAGGGGGTGAGTAGGTGGTGGTGGCTGTAGCTTCGTTCGCTGGGCTCCCAAATGACGGCACCGTTCTTAAGCACCATCGATCGACTGAAGCCATTGTTATCGAGCGGCTGCAAAGCGGCTTGGAGGGTTCTTCCTGTTGCGATGGTGTAATCGATGTCAGCCTGACGCATCAGCCTGAGGGTTTCCTGAGTGTATACCGAGATCTGCGACTGGGCGTTGAGCAGCGTTCTGTCCATGTCAAAAACTACTAGTGTCATCTCGCTGCGCCTTCAAATATAACTAAGAGATTGTTTACAAAGGTTATCGGTTGTCTCCCGCCTAATCTAGGGAAGATTACCCTAGCGTGCGTTCCGAAAGGGGCAGAATCGTGGCAGTGGTGTTTGTTCAATATTGATTATGAGCAGGGGATTACTTCGTCAGAGAATGGATCGCACGGGGTGGCAAGCAATCGATACAGTGTCACATGTGTTCTACTGGACCTCGAAAATTTCCGGGGTGGCGGGGTGCATGAGTGCATGGGATCTGGGGGCATATACGGAATACTATTGGGCAACCAGCAACCAGCAACCAGCAACCAGCAACCAGCAACCAGCAACCAGCAACCAGCAACCAGCGATTGGCATTGGTATCCACGAACGGTTGTCGCTACCGGATCCAGTATCGTGAATTGGTGATGCTAATCGTTCAATGAGCGGGTGCTATGGGGTAGTGTTGTGAAACAAAGGTAGAGGCTAGAACGTGTCAAAGGATAAGCAAGGTATTGATCGTCGCGCATTTAATCGCTTAATGCTCTCATCAATGGCGGTAACCGGAATTGCGAATAAGGCAGCTGCAACCGCGGAAGCTCCTCACATTGCGGTCATAGGCGCTGGAATTGTCGGTTCGAGCATTGCTTACAATCTTGTAAAACAGGGTGCTCGCGTGACGTTGATTGACCGATCGACGGTGGGTGGTGGAACGAGCCACGGAACCTTCGCCTGGATTAACGCAACCTGGGCCAAGCAGCCTCGGCACTATCACAGGTTCAATCAACTTGGGATCGAAGCTTGGTATCGCTTACAGGAAGAATTAAGTCTCCCCCTTAAATGGGGTGGTTCACTAGAGTGGTTTAACTCGGAGACTCGTCAGCAACGCCTTGCTGATGACATAGCAGAACAGCAGCAATGGGACGAGCCGGCAAGAATGATCGATGTAATCGAAGCCACAGGTCTTGAACCCAACGCCCACTTCGGTGAAGCAGAGCAAGTCGCGTACTCGCCTCGCGATGGTGCAGTCGATGCACGATTTGCCTCGCAACGGATGGTCAAGGCCGCAGAAAGACTTGGCTTAACGTTATTCGAAAACTGCGATGTTAACGGCGTTACTACCGCTGGAAACGGGCAGTCAGTGCTTAAAACGACACGTGGAGATATCGAAGTCGATAAGTACGTTATAGCAACGGGGGCTGATCCCGAGGCAACAATCGCACTCGCAGGAGTCGACATTCCTCAGCGCTCTACGCCGGGCGTCATTGTCATCACTGAGCCTTTACCAAAGATGCTAAACACGATTTTTGTGGCACCCGGTGTACATGTTCACCAGCGTTTGGATGGGCGAATTGTGCTGGGAGAGCAGGATGGTGCCCCTAATACCGCAGCGCACAAACAGCGACTTGCAAGCTATCCCACGCAATTTCCATCAGATGACATAGCCCAGGAGCACGCAAAAAGGCTGTTGGATACAGCTAGGCTGTTCCTACCCTCACTGGGTCGGGACGTCGTTGTGGAAGAGGTGGTTATCGGCTGGCGACCACTGCCACTCGACGGGCACCCGGTTATCGGCCCGAGCCCTGCTTTACCCAATAGCTACATTGCTATCATGCACAGTGGGGTGTCATTGGCACCAATCGTGGGTGAAATGGTATCGGATGAATTGATGAACGCTTCGAGTCGACCCGAGTTGGCGCTTTACAGGGCATCGCGAGGTTTCCAGCGCATCAAACGGTACTGATACCTTTATCGGGAATTCACCGGAGACACCGATGATGACAACATTTTTCACACCAATCTCGACCCGCAAACTGCACACTGTCAGTCCTTTTGCCGAGAGTTGACAGCTTGATAGCGCAGCAAACGCCACTGGGGTTGCATATCAGGGAAGGAAACACGCTGGAGCTCAGCTCAGCTCGCCCTCTGCGCTCACGACTCACCCGCCCACTTCGCACCCCCTGACCACTCAGGCGACAGTGAGTGCGTAAGTTCATTTCGGTTGAGAACAGATATAAAAAGGGCCCCTGTCGGAGCCCTTTTTAAGTCAAGCTTACTTCAGTGAGAGGTGAGAACGAGGTCTTTGGTCAACGCATCTCTTGTTGCCTGAGCGACTTCAAAACGAGCAATGGGGTAGGCGGCATGCTCCACACTTGCAAAGAGTTTTGCTCCGTCTTTTAACGCGGCAATTTGCTCTGTCGAGAGCTCAAAGCGCATGAAATGCACTGCAGATGTCTTCTCTTCAGTTTCGCGCTCAAGGTCTTCATCCGCAATGACTTGTGCTACGCCATGGCCTTCAATCTCGAGGTTGATGCAATTCTCGATACCGCGCATCTCGCGGAGTCGCTCTGCACGCACCGCTGGGTCACCAAATTCAATCATGAAGGTCGCTTTCCAGTTGGTGCCGTCTGGAATCAGAGGGTTGTAAGCTTCGAGCTCTTCCTCGATACCGGCAACCTCAAACACCTTCTCAATGCGAAGCATTTCCTGGACTTGGTAGCGAATGGTCAGCGCATCTTCAAAGTAAATGCGTGCGTTCTCCCCGAGCGCTAGCTGGCGCGTCTTTTTGTGCGCAAGAACTTCAGCGCGGAAATTCTCGCGCTGCTCAGAGTACTGTTCTAGCGACCAGAGATCGCTGCGTGTCAAATGAGGCATCAATAATCTCCTTGTTTAATTAATTCCGTAAGCCATGCGCAATAACGTCATCGGGTGCTCAGCACTGCTGACCCCATCTGCCAGATTGGCAATATGCTCGCCAGCCATCGGACAATCCGAAATAAAGTGATCGGGTTTCTGATCGTTAACCTTGCGCACGGTCGGCCGCGCTATTTTAACGGACTTGTCGCGCGTTTCCTTTTTCACTGCATAAGTTCCGTCGTGACCAGAACACCGCTCGTGGGCGACAACAGTCGTTTCCTCTACCAATGACAAGATGTCACGGGTTTTAAGTCCAATATTTTGCACGCGCTGATGGCAAGCAACCTGGTAGGCGATGTTACCAAGGCTCTCTGCAAAATCAGTTTTTAGGGCCTCGCCCTTGTGCCGCATCCATAGGTACTCGAATGGATCGTAGAAGGCATTTTTCACCTTCAATACATCGGGGTCATCTGGGAAAAGTAGCGGCAGTTCTTGCTTGTACATCAAAACGCACGAGGGGATCGGTGCAGTCAGGTCGTAACCCTGATCAACGAGTCCTGCGAGTAGCGGGATGTTGGCCTCTTTCAACGCTTCGACCGCGTCAAGGTCACCCAGTTCGAGTTTGGGCATACCGCAGCACTTCTCCTTAGGGATGACATCAATGCTGATATCGTTGTGCTGAAAGACTTTTATGAAATCCTCACCAATTGTTGGGCTCGAGTAGTTGCCGTAACAGGTGGCGTACAAGGCGAGCTTGCCTGTGGTTGCACCAACAGGAGTTGCTTCAATATCAGTTACCAGCTTCTTCGCACGCTTGATGAGCGTATTCCTGTGGATTTCAGGCAGTGGTGCTTCTGCTGCGATATCAAACGTACTCTCCAGTGCTTTTCTGAACGTACCGTTCTTATTTAGCGCATTGGCCGTAACGTCCACTAACGGAATCGTTGAGATAGTGCTCATAAGCGCGTCGGTGGAGGTCAGGACCTTGTCGCGGAGCTTCGCACCTTTGTCCTTAAAGTTTTGTGCTTTCGCGCGCAACATCAGGTGCGGGAAGTCCACATTGAATTCGTGTGGTGGTACGTAGGGACACTTTGTTAGGTAGCAAAGGTCGCACATGTAACACTGATCGACCACTTTGTCGTAATCATCGAGCGCGACACCGTCCACCTCAAGCGTCTCAGACTCGTCGATGAGGTCGAAGAGGGTTGGGAATGAGTCGCATAAACTCACGCAGCGCCGACAGCCGTGGCAGACGTCGTAGACTCGTGCGAGCTCTTCGTTTAGTGAGTCTCGGTCCCAAAACTCCTCTGTTTTCCACTCTACGGGGTGTCGAGTTGGCGCTTCAACGCTACCTTCACGCATCTCTCAATCCTTTGTTAATTGGGTTTAACCAAAAGAGGGGACTGACGTCCCCCCGTTCGTCTCTAATAGCCGCGACTTATGCGTCGAGGTTGTCGAGCGCTTTTTGGAAACGGTTTGCGTGGCTACGCTCCGCTTTCGCGAGTGTCTCGAACCAATCTGCGATTTCGTCAAAACCTTCGTCACGTGCAGTCTTCGCCATACCGGGGTACATGTCAGTGTACTCGTGGGTCTCGCCAGCGATTGATGCTTCCAGATTCTTAACAGTGTCACCCATAGGGAGACCTGTTGCGGGGTCGCCTACAGCTTCGAGGTACTCGAGGTGACCGTGCGCGTGGCCAGTCTCGCCTTCTGCTGTTGAGCGGAATACCGCAGCAACATCGTTGTAGCCTTCTACGTCCGCCTTTGAGGCGAAGTAGAGGTAGCGACGGTTAGCTTGAGACTCACCTGCAAAGGCGTCTTTTAGGTTCTGTTCGGTTGCACTACCTTTCAGTTCCATTGCTTTTACTCCATATTTGATCGTTTACGTCATGACGCGGCCGAATCACCGGCTGCACGAATACTATACCGACATGGTCGGAAATTGGTTCGCAAAAAAGCTGGCAAAACCAATCGAAATTTTCGATCGTACACAGGACAAATGCGCGACAATGTCGATTGACGAGGCGAGAAAGTTTTATGTCCAGACAACCAACGCTAAAGCAGCTGAAATACCTGTGTGCACTTGCGCAGCATCAGCACTTTGGAAATGCAGCCAAAGCCTGCCACGTTAGTCAGAGCACCTTGAGTGCTTCTATCGTTGAACTGGAGGATGTTTTATCGATCAGTCTAGTTGAGCGAAACAATCGTACGGTACTGTTAACTGCCGTGGGTCAGGAGGTGGTGGAGAGGGCGAAGGCGATTCTCACTGACGTCGATGACGTCGTCTCACTATGCGAAGCCTCCCGTGAGCCGTTCCAGGGGACCATACGTTTGGGCGTCATTCCCACCATCGCCCCTTTTATTCTGCCGTCTTTTTTGACGTCACTTAGAGCACAGCATCCTGACTGTAAGTTATTTGTTCGCGAGGATTTATCGCAGGCTTTAGTGGATGCGCTGCAGGTGGGAGACCTCGATGTTTTACTGCTGGCGCTCCCATTCCCCGCCGAACATACTGACACCCTCAGTTTATTCGAGGATCCCTTCTACCTCGCGGCAATGCCAAATACGCGACTGGCCATGAGCAGTAAACTGAGCACCAAAGATCTCCAAGGTGCTGAGATGCTGTTGTTGGAGGAGGGGCATTGTCTGCGCGATCACGCGCTCGAGGCCTGCAAGCTCAGGGAGAAAGACGTAACCGTACCGTATCAAGCAACAAGCTTAACCACGATTGTTCAGATGGTGGCTAATGGTATTGGCACGACCTTGCTACCCAAAATGGCAACCGATGCGGGCATTGCTGAAGGAACCGATCTCGTGCTACGACCCTTTGATGAGCCTGATGTGGGGCGCCAAATCGGCTTGATGTGGCGAAAAAAAACGCCCCGGAAGCATGAGTTTGGCTTGCTCGGGGCGTTTATTCAGGAATGCCTAGAGGGTATCTAGGCACCTAATTGTTAGAAACTGTATCTGATAGAAGCGCCGTACGTTCTTGGCTGGTTGGGATAGCCGGTCAGACTTCCCGCTTGCGCTACCGCCGGGAACCAAGTGATCAGCCACTGGTCATTGGTAAGG
>CAJXZI010000075.1 GCA_913063005.1 uncultured Halieaceae bacterium
ATTATGGCGGGGCGGTAACAGCAATACTGTTAGCGGTCATGACGATTGCCGTAAAATGGCTGGATCTAAATGGCCCGCAATCGGCCTTAGACCACACCCTATCAGTAAGCATCGCAACCAATTTCTAGGGCGCTTGTAGAGGTTTGGGAGCCTTGATTGAGCACTTCTAGATCGTGAAAAAGATCAGGGCTCCTCGTCTCGGACCTCCGATTGAGCAAAGTATTTTGTGAGCATCTTCTCTACGGGCCAGCTGATAACCATTGCTAAGGGTACTGCCGCTATTAACCAGGAAAACCATCCAGCAAGAAGCGACTGGCCATAATGCTGCACCGAAGCCTGAAAATCATTGCTGAACATCGTTGCAATGTCAGTCGGGTTAATCGCTGCTGGCTCGAGACCGAAGACCCATTCACCGATGCGAATAAAGGGTATAAACATAATGATCTGAGCGGGGTAGGCAGCCCAGTTGGCCACCTGAATGGCGACCTGATTGAGCTTGAATACCACGGCGATCCCAACCGCGAGCACGGTGGAAATACCAAGCATGGGCGTCATACCAAGCACAAAACCTGCGGCCAGCGCCTCGGACATTTTTTTTGGAGTTAGTCCCTCGCTCAGCAATTGCTTTAACGGTTTCAGCAGCCGCTTTTGAATTAGCTTTCCCATAAACATTCGTTTCCTTTGAAAGCCTCCAACATTAACGTCCGCGACGAGGAGGGAATGTAGCTTTACTCATTAGTCGCACTGACGTCAGCTAAAACCGTTTCTGGGGCAGTTTCCCAACAGCAAACGTTTCACGCGAAATCGTCTCGCCGCCTGTCTTATTTATCATAGCGTTGAAGCTTACCGCTTGGCGACAGCGCATACTGACGGGGCCATCAGGCAGAAGAGTCGCAAAGCATCAACTCGCCTTTTATGAGCATCACTAAAGAACGGACCCTGAACACAGGTAAAGACTGACTGAAAATTGGCTTTTCACAACGAACCAGTTGGCCTGCGAGCTCTGAGCTCCCAGCTCCGAGACCTATGCCAAAAGGCTACTGCAACGAGTCAGCGCTCATGATCGAGGAGAGTTCAATGGCTCTGTCGAGGATTGTGGTGACTTGCAGTTCGACATCAGGGGTAAACCGAAACCCGAGAAACGCACATCGCCCGAGCTCGATACACGCCATCATCACCGCGCCCTCGTCGCCGCCATCGCCCATCATCTCAGCGACACCGTTAAAAAAGAGGTATTGATCGAGCTCTCCTGCCGCCATTAAGCCCTCACAAAGGGCATCAAGCGGTTCTTTGATTTGCGATACCACTAATTCAGAAAAATCCACGCTGCCCCCTAATGGCGTTAAATAAAAAAGTCACCTCAAACACGTCGTAGGTGATGTGGATTGCCTGCCAAAAACGGCTAGTAAGCGTGACACCTCCGAGGTGATGCAATCGACGGAGCGCTGTGACATGGTACTGAAAAGTGCCCAACCGAGCGCTCAGCATGACGCAACGCACATCGAGATTCTCAATAAGTCTAAGTTATGACGAGGCTAAGGTGTTTTACACCGGCAGTAAGAATCGCGTTCAAGTAACTGCAATCGATGGTAAGAGCATCAACCTTCCTTGGTCTGCCTTACAACCGTTCTTTTCTCCTTCCGGTGTGCAAGGTCGCTTCATCATCACCTATGACGGCGACGGCAGGCTGGTATCGCTCGTGCGTGACAATTAACGAAGACGCGCAATAGCCCGCTCGGCGCCATCCAAGGCTTTCAAAATTCCCTCTCGCAGACTGTCCATATCAACGCCGTCCGTGCTCTTTTGCCCCGCTCGGTAGCGCGCGTAGACACCATGGAGAATGGCTGCGGTCTTCCAATGATTAAACCCTACGTAGTAGTCGAGTAAGTCAACGGGGAATCCCGTTCGTTCAGAATAGCGCTTCGCTAATTCACCACGCAGAGGGAGGCCAGGCACGGCGGTGGGTGCTGTGGGTTCCAGGTGGGGGTCATCCTCAATTTCCGGCCATGCTCGAAGTGTGTAACCAAGGTCGGCAAGCGGATCACCCAGCGTTGCGAGCTCCCAGTCCAAAACAGCAGAGACTTTAGAATCAGCGGAAAATAGGCAGTTATGCAGATAGTAATCGCCGTGAACAACACTGGCCGTCACCTGCGCAGGCTGATTCTCAAGAAAATAGTCCTTAAGCGCATGTGCTCTCGGATCATCGAGTTCGGCGTAGTCTACCGACGCTACCCATGATCGATACCAGGCCTTTATCTGACGCCCAATATAGTCCTCTTTCTTACCGAGAGATGTGAGTCCAATCTCATCAGGATCGAGCGAGTGCATGTCAGCCAATGTGTCGATAAACGAATAAGCCAACGTGGCACGCTGATCTTCTGGGACCCATTCCAAAGTGTCCTCGACTTTGAACAATGGCCGGCCCTCGGAGAACCCCATTACATAGAAGAGCGCACCGGTAATGGACATATCTTCACAGAACCCGATGGGCTCGGGTACGGGAAATCCATGAGGTGCAAAGGCTGCTATCAGCGACCACTCGCGATTCATATCGTGGGCCTTGGGGAGCAACTCCCCCATCGGCGGGCGCCGAATGACGGCTTTTTTGCCCATCGCGTCCTCTAATCGGTAAGTCAGATTAGAGTGTCCCCCCTCAAGACGGGTCCACGAAAAGGGCGGCACCAAATAATCGGTGTTCTCAGCTATCCAAGCCTCAACAGCGGGAATGTCATACCCCTCGGCAACGCGGGTGTCGGCACTTTCGTTCTTATCCATCTAACCACTCATCGATGTTATTCGCCTGAGTAGATCGTACTCACGCAAGTGCGAACTGCCAATCGATATTAGTGGGCTGCACCGAAAATAAGCACCGTTGAAATCGTGAACGTTTAGGTCGTGAAAAAATGTTGAGGTCGTAAAAAGAAGCGCCGACTCACTTCGGAGTTCTAGTGACTCGCTTACGTGTCCAGCGAGTGAGAAACCAGACGGAGAAGAACACAATCGGTGCGGCGATTCCCAACACGATCTTCTGGTTGACATCGAATAATTGGGCAGCAATGCCAGCCTCCAACATAATCTCCAGTAAGCCCATGGCGTAGTAGCTAATAACGAAGGTAGAGAACCCCTCAACAGCCTGCTGTAAACGAATTTGTGTCGCCGAATGATCGCCCATCGTTTTCATCATGGCGTGACTTTGACGGGTCCGGATGAGATCCACCACCGAGCTCTGAAGCGTTATAGCGCGCGTAACGCGCTGCGCCAGTTCCTCGATCCGCCGCTCAGCGGCTTCGCAGGTTCGCATTGCCGGCTGAAGCGTGCGGAGCAGATAAGCTGAGTAACGAAGCTGTGGTAATCCAACGTCTTCACGTAGTTCGGCGAGACGCTGCTCGACGATGCGCGAGTAAGCTCTTGAAGCAGCAAAGCGATAACTCGATTCTGCTGCCAGGTGCTCCATACGCGCCGACATATTCGATAGCTTCATGAACAGCGCCTCGTGGTCAGCTGTCTCGCCAGACTGCATCAACTCATCCATCAGTGGTTCGAGCTCGCTCTCCAACTGATTGAGCTCGGCCATCGTCGCGCGCGCAACCGGAAGGCCCTCGACCGCCATCAATCGGTAACTCTCGGTTTCCAATACACGCTGTAAGAGCCGGCCTATAGCAGTGTCCGGCAGTGAGTGATCGATGAGTATAATACGGCAGTAGCCTTCTGCATCGAGATGGAAGCTCGTCCAGAGCGACGCCTTTCCATCGACCACAGGACCGCCATAAATTTCATTAGACCCCAAGCTTGCGCGAATAGCGTCCATATCAAGAGCGTCGACAGACTGCTTTAGTACCTCAACATTCACGCCACAGAGCAAATCGCCTTGGAAGGCGTCATCGAGTTCTTTAGGCGCAAATTGACTCGCGGACTCGCTAAAGAGAGGAGCGCCATTTCCCGGCACTAAGCAGGTCATAGAGTCTGCTTCCGTATGCCCCTCCCACTTCATCAACGCCGAGCCCAATTGCGCGAGGTGGTAACGACTTCCCGCTCCCGGCCCCGGCTGACCGTGGTGAGTACAGAGCTGTGCAAAAGCGTCTCGACTATCCGTTGCCTTACCCGAGCGTTTGACAACCTGATGCGTACATCGAAATGGCGCAGGCATTGTCGCCACGGGTCGAGCATGCCATTCGTTATTGAGTCGTAGACGTGAATGAAGTGAATCAGCTGATGACATTAATTACCACCGGTGCATTTTGGGCTGGAAATAGGCAAGTGCCTGAGTATTTGGCGTTGTCTGTGTTTTACAACTGACTGCGCTCGCTCTCGCAACACAGTACGTTATTCCGCGATATCCGGATGCTTTGATCGTTGCCAAAGTGAAGGTCACTGACCTCCACGAAAATGGTTTCGTTGACAGCCTATGTGGGTAGAATTATCAGCAGAACATAATGACGCCAAACGTGGAGTACCCATGCTTTACCACATCTTGTGCAAAGACAAACCCGGGCATTTACAAACACGACTTGATAACCGAGAAGCTCATCTGGCTGTGGTTAATGCCTTGGGTGACCGTTTGTTTGCAGCAGGCCCACTGCTGAATGAACACGATGAGATGGTGGGCTCAGTGCTTATTATCGACTTCGATTCAGATGAATCCGCCGCAGCGTTTTGCGCAGCCGACCCCTACGCCCAAGCAGGCTTGTTTGAGGACGTTGCGATAACTCGCTGGCGGAAAACGCTACCTAATTGAACAAATCGAAAGTATGCGAGAACTTCAGAATCCACTCGCGGCGTTTTTCCGTGAACATGCCAACGTCTTCGTCGCGCGTCTCGTTATAGACTAGGTAGAAACCAGCATCGGCCGACGTTAACCAAGCAAATCTCACGTTCGCAGCAACAACATCCGACGCGTCGTTGTATTGAAACAGCGTCTGGAGTGATATCTGCGGGCTGAAGGAATAGGTCATGCGCAGCGAACCCACGTTGACTCTGAGTGTTTCCGGATTCCCAGGACGTTTTAACTCGTTGAAGGTCCAGCCCAATCGCGCATTAAACGTTTCGCCAACACGATAGTTAATCGCAGGCGTCATCTGCACTCGGTCACCGCCGAAGTACCCACCGATTTTTGCCGTCATCCGCATTGAGAGTGGCTGGCTGTCGTCCGTTATCAGAACCAACTGTAGCTCTTCATCATCGTATTCCCCGGCCTCAACTTCGAAACCTGGTGCAAACTCAAAGGACTCACGAACACCCTCGTGGAGGAAGTTGACGCCTGTGTGAATCTCAAAACCTGACTTCCACTCCCAGTGATTATCGACATGCCAAAAACCGGTCTCGTAAAGGCCGTCGCCTCCCCACCAGCCACGAAAAGCAACATGCGGTCGCAGCTCAAGGAGGTTGTCCCATGAAGGGTCTCGCCAGCGATTGAGTCCGAAAATACCAACGCGGGTATAATCCTTGCGACGAAGGAAACCCACCTCAGGGTTAAAGTTTTCTCCCACATGCGTCACGCTACCCGCAAACGACCACTCCTCAGTGTCACTCGTTGCCGAAAGGCGATAAGCCATATCATCGCCGCTGAGTCCGGGAGTATCTGTTTTCGCGACAAAGCCCGATAGCAGGGCGTCATCACCCAAGCCCAGCTGCCCATCAACAGCGTAAGTGCGGTTGTAATGATCGGGACCACCGTCGATAGAACCATTTTCTTCTTTGTTGACGACCAAAAAGCCTAAGCTCGACCGATTATCAAATTCCTGACTGACGCGAGCCACACTGAAATCAGTTTGAGCAACGACGCCCGCAACCTCGTCAGCTTGCATGTGCAGCAAACCCACATTGGTCGCATCGCCCACTTTCCCTGAGAGTCGTAAGCCGCCTTTAATTGGAATCGCGCTTCCGTCGCTTGCGATACCAATGCGACGACTGAAGAAGAGCTCCATTTCACCGGGTTCGCCCACTGTGAATTGCGCGGAGTTTTCCAAAAAGAACGGACGCTGCTCAGGCAAAAACAAGCTGAACCGGTCGAGGTTGATCTGAAACTCGTCGACTTCAACCTGCGCAAAGTCAGTGTTGTATGTGGCATCAAGCGTCAGGCTAGGCGTAACGCTGTACTTAATATCAAAGCCACCGTCCTGGTCGCTGAAGGTCGATATTCGATTCCCCGTGCGCTCGCGGCCCAGAACATAGGGTGTGATTTTGAAGTTGCGCATCGCGGGTGCCTCAATGCCTGCAACGCGCCCAGCATCGGCAAGCCGAGACAGGCTGTACTGACGAGAAATAGGCGCCCAATACGCCACTTCGTTATTGCGACGAATCGTGCGCTGAAAGTTGAAGCCCCACGTCTGCACATCTTGATTACCAAACCGCAGAGAACGGAAGGGAATTTCAAACTCTGCTGACCAGCCGTATTCGCCAATATGCGTCTCGACTCGCCAGTTCGTATCCCAGTTGAGGTTAAAACCACCACCTCCCATCATCGAGCCACTGGCCTGACGACTGACCTGCGCGTCGTACTCTATACCCGCAGGGTTGGTGCCAAAAACCAATCCGTTTTGCTGGTCCATAAAACTGTCGATAATGAAACTGACGTTATCGCCGTTCTCAAGCGACGCGTCGCGACGACTATCGGCCATGATGATGCCAGAGGGGTCGTCGTCGTAAGCCACAATGCCAACGTACAAGGTCGTATCGGTATAGCCGATATAAACTTCCGTCTCCTGTGTAGAGCGCGTTCCCTCAACGGGTCTTTGCTGCCAAAACCCACTCAGCGAGGGTGTCCCCCAAGCAGAGTCGTCTATGACTTTTCCGTCTAACGTCGGCGCCACATCCAAGCGAACGGCCTCGGCACTGGGTGCAGCGATAACTGCGACGCTCAAACCCATGCCAAAGATCGAAAGAAAAAATAAAGAGAGGTACCTAATAACCAAGACCGTTAAATCCGCAAACCGATGAGACAACGCACGTGCATGAACGCACATGCCAATAAGTTATAACGATAGCACTAAAGTGTTTTCAGATCTTGGTATTTCCTGAGGGCGGCATAGTTAAACGAAAGCAAAAGAGACATTTGTACGTGAGTACACCGGTCACGCCTGTGTCTCAAGCTCCAGTCAACAACGTCACGGCGTGGTCGATAACGAGCCAATAAGTCCTTAGGGGCTTTCGTGGGCCACCGGATCCTTGAATTCTTGGTTTTTTTTGGAGCACTGGGTCCTTGGGTCCTCAATCCCACTCTATGAGCAGCTTTTTTGCCTCTGCTGATGCAACCGCGAGCTTTGCAGCGCGCTCGCCAAAACGTTCCGATACTTCGTCTCGCTTAATCTTGAGGGTGGGTGTCAGAACACCGTTCTCAATACTCCACGGCTCGTAGCTTAAAATTGCGCCGCCGATCCGCGCGTGTTTATCGACATTCTCATTGATCGTTTCAATCGTGCTCACCACCGATGCCTCAACTTCTTCCCGGGATGCATCACGCATGGTCTCCGAGACCACAGCCACCATGATCGTTTTCGTCATCCCGAGCCCCAATAAACATCGCTGCTCAACATGCTTGTTATCCGCAAATTGGGCTTCGATAGGCGTCGGCGCTACAAACTTCCCCTGAATGGTTTTGAAGTACTCTTTGATGCGGCCCGTGAGGTACAGAAATCCGTCCTCATCCTGCTTGAATCTATCTCCTGTATGTAGCCACCCATCCTGAATCAGCTCGGCAGTTTTTTCTGGCTGCTTGTAGTAGCCAGGCGTGCAGCCGTCCGCCCTAATCGCCAGTTCACCCTCGTCAGTAATCTTGATATCAACACCAGGCACTGCTTTTCCCAAAGAACCGAGGCGTCGCTGCCCTTCACGGCTTATGATCAAGCTCATCGCTTCCGTTTGGCCAAAGCCCTCCATGAGCGCAACACCTACGCTGTCCCACCACTCCATCAAAGGTGCCGGTAGCGGTGCTGATCCGGTCAAATGAAACTCACAGCGATCAAGCCCAAGCGCCGCTTTCACAGTCGCCGCCATCTTTTCAGGATCAGCTGCCTGCGCCGCATCGAACGCTTCCCGGCCGCCAAACTTTGCAATCACCGCTTGCTGCAATTGCTCCCACACACGAGGCGCACCAAAAAAGAACGTTGGACGGGTTCGTTGCATGTCCCGACCTAGAAACTCGAGGCTTTCATTGAAACTTACGGGCGCGCCTCGACACAGTGCGGTGAACTCAATGACTTGTCTCTCTGCCAAGTGAGAAAGAGGTAAATAGGAAAAATAACTGGGCTCAGCCTCAATGCCTAAAAACTCACTGCCGCGGCGTATTGGAATGATGTTGCTATCGTGGGTTTGAATAACGCCTTTCGGTCGACCTGTTGTCCCCGAGGTGAAGATGA